>NZ_JAMYSE010000062.1:0-37076 GCF_040321795.1 Mesorhizobium sp. M0244
TTGTGGCGCTCCAAGGCGACCACGTTGTAACATCCATACAGGAGCAGCCGCCCGCACCTTGGCTCGGGCGAGACCCCAATCACCCCATCTGTTGAGAATAGCCGCACCGCCGACACCGCCAACGGCGCCGCCCAGGATTTTGGGAAGCTGACCTATCGCCGCCGTTTTGAGCGCCGCGCCCACCGCCTGACCACCGATGACACCCGTAATCACCTGAATAATGATCGGAAGAAGCGTGTTCATGTCCATATTTCCAGTCCCTCCATAGCTGCCAGCCTCCCGGGCCGACGCCATCATGAGACGCCGAATTGCATGAAAGTCAAATGCAGAAGTGCTTAAATAAAAGGGGCGGCCTGAAAACCGCCCCTACTAGTTAAAAAAGCTGTGACTTTCGTTATTCTGCGGCGATCGCATGCTTGGGCTGAACGGCCGCAGAATAGTCATTCATCAGCGTCTTGGCGATCTCACCGACCTCGAATCGGTACGGACCGATCTCCGAAACCGGCGTCACCTCGGCCGCCGTCCCGGTGAGGAAGCACTGCTGGAAGCCTTCAAGCTCTTCCGGCATGATGGCGCGCTCGATCACCTCCAAACCGCGGTCCATGGCAAGGCCGATGACCGTGCGGCGGGTGATGCCGTCGAGGAAGCAATCGGGTTTGGGCGTGTGGATCCTGCCGTCTTTTACGAAGAAGATGTTGGCGCCTGTCGCTTCCGCCACCTGGCCACGCCAGTCGAGCATCATGGCGTCGGCATAGCCCTTGGCCTCGGCGGCATGCTTGGACATGGTGCAGATCATGTAGAGGCCGGCCGCCTTCGATTTCGACGGTGCGGTGCGCGGATCGGGGCGGCGCCATTCGGCCATGTCGAGGCGGATGCCCTTCAGCTTCTGCGCCGGGTCGAAATAGCTCGGCCACTGCCAGATGGCGATGGCGCAGTTGATCCGGCTGTTCTGCGCCGAAACGCCCATCTGTTCGCTGCCGCGCCACGCGATCGGCCGGACATAGGCGTCCTGGAGACCTTGCTTCTTCAACAGCGTGCGGCAGGCGTCGTCGATCTCGGCGACCGAATAGGGTATCTTGAAGCCAAGCAGGCGCGCCGATTCATGCAGGCGCTCCGTGTGGTCGGTCAGCTTGAAAATCTCGCCGCCATAGGCGCGCTCGCCCTCGAATACCGCGCTGGCGTAGTGCAGTCCGTGGGTCAAGACGTGGATCTTGGCGTCGACCCATTTGACGAATTGGCCGTTCATCCAGATAAAGCCGTCCAGTTGGTCGAAGGGAACGGATGCCATGGTAACCTCCCGCGGGCGGCAGCCCGCACATCATTGTGTCGTTACGTGTTTCGTCTCGGCCGCTCCGGGCGGCCATTGTCTCAAAGCGTAGGCGGATATTTAAGGTCTGGCAAACTCAGGAAGTTCCGGAAAAAAGGGGTTCGCTTGCCTTTTCGTTCGCAATCCGCCGAAAAGCTTGCCAAAAATTACCATCGCGCGGAAAATACGTCAATAGTGCTGACATAATTTCCTGCTTCACACGGAGAAAAGATGACGAGCCACGCAGCCGCAGAGCCGATCAGGACGGCGATCACCGACGAGGACGGCATCGATTTCGCCATCATCGAGTTGTTCTTCTTCGCCTATCGCGACTTTACCTCCGATCCGGACCAGATCCTGGCCGACTATGGTTTTGGCCGTGCCCATCACCGGGTGCTGCATTTCGTCAATCGCAGGCCCGGCCTGACGGTCGCCGAACTCCTCGACGTGCTCAAGATCACCAAGCAGAGCCTGGCGCGCGTGCTCAAGCAATTGATCGACACCGACCATATCGTGCAATTGCAGGGCCCGCGCGACCGCCGTCAGCGCGAACTCTACCCGACCGCCAAGGGCCGTGCCCTGGCGCTGGCGCTGGCGCGGCCACAGTCGCGCCGCATCCATGCTGCATTGGAAGATTCCGGAGCCACCGAACGCGCCGTTATCGAACGGTTCCTGGAAGCGATGGTCAATCCGGAACTAAGGGCGCAGATCGACATTGTGCCCGCAAAGATGTCAGGGAAAAGCCATGGAGACCATTGAGAGGGTTGATCATCCGACAGCGCCGGAAGACGATGCGCCGCATCTGCTGGTGGTCGATGACGACACCCGTATCCGCAATCTTCTGAAACAATATCTGACCGAAAACGGTTTTCGCGTCACCGTCGCCGGAAATTCCGGCGAGGCGCGGCGCAAGCTCGCCGGCCTCGATTTCGATCTGATCGTGCTCGACGTCATGATGCCGGGTGAAAGCGGCGTCGACCTCACCAAGGCGCTGCGGGCGGAGAAAAACGTCCCAATCCTGATGCTCACCGCGCTATCCGAAACCGACAGCCGGATCACCGGGCTCGAGGCCGGCGCCGACGACTATCTGCCAAAACCGTTCGACCCGCGCGAGCTGATCCTGCGCATCAACAATATCCTGCGCCGCGGCGGCCCCGTGACGACGCCCAAGGTCGAACAGCTGGTCTTCGGCCCCTATACCTTCCAGATTGCCAGGCGTGAGCTGAAGCGCGGCGGCGAGGCGCTCAAGCTGACGGACCGCGAGCAGGAGATCCTGGCGATCTTCGCTGCGCGTGCCGGCGAGACGATACCGAGACATGAGCTTGTCGGCGACGAGTCCGAGGTAGGCGAGCGCACGATCGACGTCCAGATCAACCGGCTGCGCCGCAAGATCGAACGCGATCCATCCAATCCGGTCTGGCTGCAGACCGTGCGCGGTATTGGGTATCGGCTCAGCGTGGAATAGAATGCCGCCGACAGCGGTCATTTGGCGGGCCGCGGGTGAGCAAAAAGACGAATGGCGACCACGCAACTCGAACGGCCGGGAGATGGCGGCTTCAGCGCTCGCACGACGCGGGCGCTGAAGGCCGTGCCGCGCGCCTGGAACCGATTCTGGCGCCTGGTTTCGCTTTACATGCCGAAGCGGCTCTATGCTCGCTCGCTGATCATCGTCATCGCGCCGATGATCATGCTGCAGTCGGTCGTCGCCTTTGTCTTCATGGAACGCCATTGGCAGACCGTGACGCAGCGCCTGTCGCAGGCCACGGTGCGCGACATCGCCGCGATCATCGACCTGATAGAGACCTATCCGCACGACGCCGACTACGCCAACGTCATCCGTATCGCCCAGGATCGCATGCAGCTGAAGGTCGACCTCTTGCCGCCCGACCCGCTGCCGCCACCCGGGCCAAAGCCGTTCTTCTCGATCCTCGACGAGATCCTTTCGTCCGAGATCACCCGCCAGATCAACCGTCCATTCTGGATCGATACGGTCGGCAATTCCAATATCGTCGAGGTCCGCGTCCAGCTCGAAAACAAGGTGCTGCGGGTCTTTGTGCGCCGCAGCCAGGCCTATGCGTCGAACACCCATATTTTCCTGATCTGGATGGTCGGCACCTCGTTGGTGCTGCTGATGATCGCCATTCCCTTCCTGCGCAACCAGATCCGGCCGATTCTGACGCTGGCCGAGGCGGCCGAGAGCTTCGGCAAAGGCCGGCCGATGCCGCGCGATTTTCGCCCGCGCGGCGCCGAGGAAGTCCGCCGCGCCGGCTTTGCCTTCATCCAGATGCGCGAACGCATCGAACGCCAGCTCGAGCAGCGCACCGCCATGCTGAGCGGCGTCAGCCACGATCTGAGGACCATCCTCACCCGCTTCAAGCTGCAATTGGCGCTGGCCGGGACCAAGGCGGCCGACACCCAGGCACTCGACCAGGACATCGACGACATGCAGTCGATGCTGGAAGGCTATCTTGCCTTTGCACGCGGCGAAGCATCGGAAGACGCCGGTCGGTTCGATCTCGAGGCCTTCTTCGACAAGCTTCGGGAGGAAGCCGCGCTGCGCAAGCGCAAGCTGTCGACCGTGCTTGCCGGCGATCCGCATGTGCATGTTCGCCCCAATGCCTTTGCCCGGCTGCTGTCCAACGTCGTCGGCAATGCATTCCGCTACGCCAAGACGGTGGAGATCAACGCCAATCATGGCCGTGGCTCACTGCTCGTCACCATCGACGATGATGGTCCGGGCATTCCGCCCGAAAAGCGGGAGGAGGTGTTCAAGCCTTTCGTGCGGTTGGACGAGGCCCGCAACCTCGACGCCAGCGGCACCGGCCTTGGCCTTTCCATCGCACGTGACATTGCCCGCAGCCATGGCGGCGACATCGTCCTGGAACGCAGCCCGCTCGGCGGCCTGCGGGCGGTGATCAAGGTCCCGGCTTGACGGGAGGGAGGCCCGACCTTCATCCGCCCGTCATGAAACCATGGTGAAGAGCGCCAATGAAGCGCGCGATCCTGATCGATTCGGCCCTGCGGCCTCATTTCGACCCCGCGCCTGCCCGGGTGCGTTGGTGCGAGGCCAGAGCGGCGACGTGGTCGCCGTTCAGGCATCGCGGCAATGCAATCAAGCTTTCCGCCAAAGGACCGCCATGCGCATCCTGATGGTCACCGATGCCTGGCGGCCGCAAGTCAACGGCGTCGTCCACACGCTGGAGCGCCTCTCGGAGACCCTGAAATCCTTCGACGTCGAGACGGCCTTCCTGACGCCGAACATCTTTCGCACTCTGCCGCTGCCGACCTATCCGGACATCAGGCTGGCGCTGACGACGCCGCACCGCGTGGCACAGCTGATCGAGGCACGCAAGGCGGACCACATCCATATCGTCACCGAAGGACCGCTCGGCGTTATGGCGCGGCGCTACTGCCGCAACGCCGGTCGTCCGTTCACGACCAGCTATCACACACGTTTTCCGGAATATCTGAGCGCGCGCCTGCCCGTGCCGGAAGCATGGGCCTATCGCTGGCTGCGCGATTTCCATAATTCAGGACAGGGCACGCTGGTCGCCACCCAGTCGCTTGCCGACGATCTTGCGTCACGCGGCTTCACCAAGCTCCGGCCATGGACGCGCGGCGTCGACACGGATCATTTTCGGCCGGACAAAAGAAAGAACCTGGGATTTCCGGGACCGATCTTCCTCTGCGTCGGCCGCGTCGCGATCGAAAAGAACCTGCCGGCCTTCCTCGACCTGGACCTGCCCGGCAGCAAGGTGGTCGTCGGCGAAGGGCCGGAATTGGCGAAGCTGAAGGCCAGATATCCCGATGCCCATTTCCTCGGTCATCGCCCGAACGACGAACTGGCCGAGATCTACGCCTCGGCCGATGCTTTCGTCTTCCCCAGCCGCACCGACACATTCGGCAACGTCATCATCGAGGCGCTGGCCAGTGGCACGCCTGTTGCAGCCTATCCCGTCACCGGGCCGATCGATATTGTGGGTGACGGCATCGGCGGCGCGGTATCAGACGACCTGCGGCAAGCGGCGCTCGCCGCGCTTCATGTCGACCGCGCCGAGGCGCGGCAACGCGCGATGCGCTACAGCTGGAAGGCCTGCGCGGAAATGTTCATGGAAACGGTCGAAGAGGCGCTGGGTACCACGCGCAAACTGGCCGCCTGAGCAAAGCGCAGTTAGAACAATCTGCCGCCGTCGGGCACCCTGCGCTCGATTGCCCCAAGCACGACGGCGCCCTCTTCATCGGGAAAGCCGAGCGTCAGCACCTCCGATATGAACGGTCCGATCTGACGCGGCGGGAAATTGACCACCGCGAACACCTGCCGGCCGATCAGGCTTTCGGGCGTATAGTATTTCGTGATCTGAGCCGAGGATTTCTTCACCCCAATCATGGGGCCGAAATCGATCTTGAGCTTGATCGCCGGCTTGCGCGCCTCGGGAAAAGGCTCGGCCTCGACGATCGTGCCGGCGCGGATGTCGACGCGGTCGAAATCGGCAAAGCTGATCTCGGGTTTTCGCGCGTTGCTCGAACTCATCGACGGTCAGGCGTTTCCGTAGGTTTCGAACAGCACGCCGGCCAGCGCGTCCTTGGCCGAAGTCCCCGACCAGACGACGAACTGGAATGCCTGGAAATAGCATTCGCAGGCTTCCAGCGCCGACGACAGCAGCACCTCGACCTGCTGGCTCGACGGCTCGACCCCACCGGCCAGCAGCAGCGACTGGCGGAACATGATCGCGCCTTCCTGCTCCCAGAGATCGAAATGCCCAAACAGCATCTGCTCGTTGATCAGCGAAAGCAGCCGCATAACCTCGAGCGCGCGCGCCTCCGGGACCTTGATGTCGAAAGCGCAGGCCAGGTGCAGCGCCTCGTAGTCCTCCATCCAGGAGAATGACACGTGGTAGTCGGTCCAGCTTCCGGCAACCGAGATCGAGATCTCGTCGTCGCCGGCCCGCTCGAAGGACCAGTCGTTGTTGTGGGCCACCTGCTCGATAACATCCACCGGGTGGATTTCGCGGGAGAATTCGAGTTCGAGAAGTTCCATGAAATGCTTCCTGTCGTTCTGGGAGCGCCACCACACGCTCCGCGGGAGAGGCACACTCGAACAATTCTGTCTAGAACTCGGACGGCCAGGACTTCGTCAACGCAAAGACCCCGGACCGGACCCCACCGCCCGGCGCATGACCCTGCTCCGAATCATGCAACAAATTCAGTCTATTGATCGGGAGTCGCGTGACCAGCCCAATTTTTCGCACTGCGTCATTCGCATGTGGAAAGGCGCTGTCATAAAGATTCACGCAGTACCGGTAAGCGATTCACGACAAAGCGCTTTTTGCGATCCGGCTTTGTGGAAAAGTTTAACGATTTATTTTTGATTATTTTCTGGCGCGCGGCTTTGCTGCAGCCGCAGGCGCCGCCTGACCGGTCATTTCGGCAAGCTTGGCCTCGAGCGTTTCGATGCGAGCAGCGAGGCGGGTGTTTTCTTCCCTGGCCTTCGCCGCCATGTCGCGGGCGGCCTCGAATTCTTCGCGCTGCACCACGTCCATGGAGTTGAGGATCCGCTCCGCCTGGCCCCTGAAGGCGGTCTCCATTTCGCGTCGCACGCCTTGCGCGGCACCGGCTGCGTCGGTCATCAGTTTGGCGAATTCATCGAGAATGCGGTTCGGTCCGGTCGCCATGGCAAATCCTCGCTTGGTTGAATTGACGTAGTGGCGCACGGCGCGAAATGCAAGAACGTTGATGCCCCCGGGTGGCATCGGCCGTCCATGCAATTTGGTCCGTTGAGCTACTGGTGCGCCGGGCCAATAACTATTATTATCGCGCTAGACCCATTAGGAACATTGTCATGGCCATCAGCGCGGATTTGGGCAACCGTTTGGAGGATGTCGTGAACCAGCTTGTCAGCACCGGCCGCTATAATTCGAAGAGCGAAGTGCTGCGCGAAGGCGTTCGCCTTGTGGAAGAGAGAGAAAAGCGCCTCGCCGCGCTTGACGCGGCACTTGCCAAAGGTGTCAGCGATGCCGACGCGGGGCGGGTGAAGCCTGCCGAAGATGTGCTTGACCGACTGGAGGCCAAATACAAGGCGATGACCGGCAGGTGAAGCGACTGATCTTCACCAGCCAGGCTGAGACAGACCTTGAAGTCATCGGCGACTACATCGCGCTCGACAGCCCGTTTCGCGCTATGACATTCATTCAGGAATTGCGTGGCAGCTGCATGGAGTTGCGGACAATGCCGGAGCGTAACCCGTTGTTGGAACGATATCGGTCCTCAGGCATTCGTCGCCGTATTCATGGCAGCTATCTGATCTTTTATCGCGTCAAGGCCGATACAGTGGAGATACTGCACATCCTCCACAGCGCGATGGACTACGGAGCCATTCTATTTCCGGAGACTTGACGGAGCGATGCCGGGGGGAACAGCATGCGCGCCGCCTTGACCCTGCCAAAACCCTGCCGCATGGTCCGCGCCCGAACGTGGTCGGAACCGGGAGACCCTGTTGAGCGAATATTTGCTGCCGCTGGCCGCCCTGCCCTTTCCCAACATCGATCCGGTCATCATCCGGATCGGACCGTTGGCGGTGCATTGGTACGGCGTCGGCTACATCGTCGGCATTCTGTTCGCCTGGTGGTATGCCAAGCGCCTCGTCACCAACCCAAAACTCTGGCCTGATGGCATCCTGCCGATGAAGCCCGTCGACCTCGACGACTTCATCGTCTGGGCGGCTATCGGTGTGGTGCTCGGCGGGCGCACCGGCTACGTGTTGTTCTACGACCTGCCTCGTTACATCGCCAATCCGCTCGATATTGTCGCCGTCTGGCAGGGCGGCATGTCGTTTCATGGCGGCCTGCTCGGCGTCATTGTCGCCATGACGCTGTTTTCTCGATCGCGCGGCATCCGCACATGGTCGCTGTTTGACGTTGTTGCCGCCGGCGTGCCGGTGGGGCTTGGCCTCGTTCGCCTGGCGAATTTCGTCAATGCCGAACTCTGGGGCCGCGTTACCGATGTGCCATGGGGCGTCGTCTTTTGTAACAACCGCATTCTCCAGGCCGGTCAGTGCTTGGCCGGCACCGATCCACGCCATCCGAGCCAGATCTACGAGGCGCTGCTCGAAGGCTTGGTGTTGTTCCTGGTCCTGCGCTTCCTCACCCATTCGCGGCTCAAGCTGAAGACGCCGCGCTTCGTCGGCGGCGCCTTCATCGCGGGTTATGGTCTTTCACGCATCTTCGTCGAATTCTTCCGCGAGCCCGACCAGCAGCTCGGCTATCTCCTCGGCACGAACTGGCTGACCATGGGCATGGTGCTGTCGCTGCCGATGCTGCTTGCCGGGATCTGGGCGATGGCGACGGCCAAGCCGGTGACGCAACCGCAACCGGCATGACGCGGCTAAAAACCCGCATCGCCGAGCTGATCGGTGCGGTAGGACCGATCCCGGTCAGCGAGTACATGGCACTCTGCCTGTTTGATCCGCAGGACGGCTATTATACGACGCGCGAGCCGTTCGGCGCTGCCGGCGACTTCGTCACCGCGCCGGAAATCAGCCAGATGTTCGGCGAACTTATCGCTGTCTGGCTTTACCAGGCATGGCTGGCGGTTGGCCGGCCGATGCCGGTCGCCATCGCCGAAATCGGTCCCGGCCGTGGCACGCTGATGAGAGACATGCAGCGCACGCTGTCGCGGCTCGATCCGGCGCTCACCGCCAGTGCGTCCTTTGCCATGATCGAAACCAGCCCGCGGTTGGCCGAGATCCAGAAACGGACGCTTGCCGGGACGGCGGCGACGGTCGCCTGGCACGAAACCATCGACACGCTGCCGCGGACGCCGCTTCTGATTGTCGGCAACGAGCTGTTCGATGCGGTGCCCATCCGCCAGTTCGTCCGCGCCGGGGCCGGCTGGCGCGAACGGATGATCGGTCTCGACGACGCGAACGGGCTGCGCTTTTTTGCCGGCGCCGGCTCTGTCGACCCAATGCTGCTGCCGGATGATGCTGAGAATGCGCCGCAAGGCGCGATCGTCGAGATGGCGCCGGCCCGAGCCGCCCTGATGGCGGCTATTGCCGAGCGACTTGCCGGATTTGGCGGCGCCGGCCTGTTTCTCGACTACGGCTATCTCCAGCCCGGTATCGGCGACACCTTGCAGGCCTTGCGCAAGCACGATCACGAAGACGTGCTGGCCAATCCGGGGGAGGCCGATCTCACCGCCCATGTCGATTTCGCTGCCCTGGCGGCAACCGTTCGGGCACACGGCCTCGATGCCCACCTCTCCACGCAAGGTGAATTCCTGCTCAAGATGGGGCTTCTCGAACGAGCCGGCCGGCTCGGCGCCAATGCCGATGAGGCAGCTCGCGAAAAGGTCGCGGCCGACGTCGAGCGCCTCGCCGGTCCACAGTCCATGGGCGAGCTCTTCAAGGTGCTTGCCATCCTCCCGGCTGAGATTGCCGTTCCGCCGTTCGCAGGCACGGATTGACTTTTCGCTGCCGCCTCTCCCACTCTCCGACTAGCGCCCGCCTTCAACTGCGCCAGCCTTCAACTGCGCCCGCCTTCAACTCGCTTGACGAAATCGCCCATACGGACAACAAAGCCGCCATGCTGAATCAGACCAAACCGGATCCCGTTCGGTCGCCCTTGCTGGAGACGGCGCAAGGCATCCGCCACGCCTACTTCACCCGCGTCGGCGGCATCTCCAGCGGCATCTACCGGGGCCTCAACATCGGCACCGGATCAAGCGACGACCAGACGCTGGTGCGCGAGAATCGTCGCCGCGTCGCCGAATGGATGGGCGTGCCTGCAAGCCATCTGCTGACCGCTCATCAGGTTCATTCGCCGGACGTCGTCATCGCCAGGGAGCCTTTTGCCGGCGAGCGTCCCAAGGCTGACGCCATCGTCACCGACCGGCCGGGCATTGCCGTCGGTGCCTCGACCGCCGATTGCGGACCGGTCCTCTTCGCCGACGCCGAGGCGCGCATTATCGGAGCCGCCCATGCCGGCTGGAAAGGCGCTTTCACCGGGGTGCTGGAAAACACCATTGCGGCGATGGAAGGCCTCGGCGCCCGGCGCGAGCGCATCGTCGCGGTGCTCGGTCCTTCCATCGGCCCACAGAATTACGAAGTCGGGCCGGAATTCGCCACCCGCTTCGTCGACGCCGATGCCGGCAATGCCCGCTATTTCGCTCCCTCCGCAAATGCCGGACACGCGATGTTCGATCTCAACCGCTACACGGTCGACCGGCTGACCAAGGCTGGCGTCAACGCCGAAGGGCTCGACCGCTGCACCTATGCCGAGGAAGAGCTTTTCTACTCCTATCGGCGCAGCACGCATCGCAACGAGCCCGACTACGGGCGGCAGGTTTCGGCAATCGTTTTGGAGACTGACTGATGGCGCTGCATTTCGAACGCTCGGAATTTGACGCACGGCGCGATCGACTGATGATCGAGATCGCCGAAAAGAAGCTCGACGCCGTCCTGCTGTTTGCGCAGGAAAGCATGTATTGGCTAACCGGCTACGACACATTCGGCTTCTGCTTTTTCCAATGCCTGGTGGTCAAGGCCGACGGCTCGATGGTGCTGCTGACGCGTTCGGCCGATTTGCGCCAGGCGCGCCACACCTCGATTATCGACAATATCGTTTTGTGGACGGATCGCAACGGCGCCAATCCGGCGGTCGACCTGCGCAATTTGCTCAACGAGCTTGACCTGCTCGGCGCCCGCATCGGCGTCGAATACGACACCCACGGCCTGACGGCATATAATGGCCGGCGCCTCGACGAGCAGTTGCAGACCTTCGGCCAGATCGCAGATGCCTCCGGTATTGTCAGCCGGCTGCGGCTGTTCAAGAGCCCGGCCGAAATCGCCAAGGCGGAAAAAGCCGCAAATCTGGCCGACGACGCGCTGGACGCAGCACTGCCGCTGATCAAGCAGGGCGGCGATGAGGCGCTGATCCTCGCCGCCATGCAAGGCGCGATCTTTGCCGGCGGCGGCGATTATCCGGCCAACGAGTTCATCATCGGCTCCGGCGTCGACGCCCTGCTCTGCCGCTACAAGGCCGGTCGCCGCAAGCTCACCAAGAACGACCAGCTGACGCTCGAATGGGCCGGTGTCTTCCACCATTACCATGCGGCAATGATGCGCACGGTGTTGACCGGCAAGGTATCGAAACGCCACCAGGAATTGTTCGATGCCGCCCGCGCCGCGCTACTTGCAGTCGAGAAGGCGATGACGCCCGGTAATACGTTCGGCGACGTGTTCGACGCCCATGCCCGCACGCTCGAAGCCCACAATTTGACCAAGCACCGGCTCAATGCCTGCGGCTATTCGCTCGGCGCCCGCTTCACCCCGTCCTGGATGGATATGCCGATGTTCTATCAGGGTAATCCCGAACCGATTGCGCCGAACATGACGCTGTTCGCCCATATGATCATCATGGACTCCGAAACCGAAACCGCGATGACGCTTGGCCGCACCTATCTGACGACCGAATCCCAGCCGAAGCCGCTGTCCCGCCATGATCTCGACTTGATCGTGCAGTGAATCCATAATGGAAAGAGTGTGAGAGGCGTTCGTCGCCAAGGAGTTTTCAGGCTAATGAGACGATCGCATGTGACGACCGTGTCATTGCTCGCGGCGCTGGCGCTGGCAGCCTGCACCAATGCGAAGGACGTTCTCGAACCCTCGGCCATCGCCCCGCAATCGACGCAGTCGCTGCCCGGAGCCGGAGGTGCCGCAACGCCCCCGTCAACTCCGGCGCAGCCTGCCGGCACCGCGCAAACTGCAGATACAGCGCAGCCTCCCGCTGCAGCAGCCGTGCCGCCCGCCAAAAGCGCGGCTGCCATTGCACGGACCCGGCTGCAGGTGGCGCCGATCGTCGGCGCCTCGGTAGAGGCCGCGACACCGCTGACCGCCGAGCTTCAGACACGCGCCAAGCAGCGCGGCATCACCTTGGCCGGCAGCACCGACCAGACCCCAACGCATGTACTCAAGGGCTATTTCTCGACAATGACGGAAGGCAAGGACACCACCGTCATCTACGTCTGGGACATCTATGACCCGGCCGGCAACCGGCTGCATCGCATCAACGGCCAGCAGAAGGCGCCCTCTGTTGGCGGCGGCGAAGGCTGGGCGGCGGTCGCCCCGGCGACCATGCAGGCAATTGCCGACCAGACAATCGACCAGTTCGCCACCTGGCTTGGCGGCGGCGCCGGCTGACCTGGAGCGTGATTCCGAAAAGTGGAATCCGGTTTTCGGAAAAGAGCATGCTCAGACTGAAAGTTAGAAGCTATCCCGATTCCGTCGGCATGGAACTGGCTCTATCGCCGCATGCTCAAGCCGTAAGCGTTTATTGAGATTAGCCGGCGGATTCCCATTCACGACGCTTGCAATACCGGCGCGGGCCGCTAAAAGCCCGACTAAGAGGCTGGAGTGCTATCGGAGTCTCTCAATCCTTCGCCAGGAACGGTGCATGAAGCTCTTCGCGGGCAATTCCAACAGGGTGCTGGCAGAATCAGTCGCCCGCTACCTCAACATTCCGCTGGGCAAGGCCAGCGTCAGGCGCTTCGCCGACCAGGAAATCTTCGTCGAGATCCAGGAGAACGTGCGCGGCGAGGACGTCTTCATCCTGCAGTCCACCTCGTTCCCGACCAACGATCATCTGATGGAACTGCTCATCATGATCGACGCCTTCATGCGCTCTTCGGCCAAGCGCATCACTGCGGTTATTCCTTATTTCGGCTATGCCAGGCAGGATCGCCGTGCCTCGGGCCGCACACCGATCTCGGCCAAGCTGGTCGCCAACATGATCACGAGGGCGGGCGTCAACCGGGTGCTGACCCTGGATCTCCATGCCGGCCAGATTCAAGGCTTCTTCGACATCCCGACCGACAATCTGTTTTCCGTGCCGGTCATGGCCCGCGACGTAAAGGCGAAATACAAGCAGCTTGCCAATGTCATGGTGGTGTCGCCGGATGTCGGCGGCGTGGTCCGCGCCCGCGCGCTCGCCAAGCGCATCGACGCCCAGCTTGCCATCGTCGACAAGCGCCGCGAGCGCCCCGGCGAATCGGAAGTCATGAACGTCATCGGTGACGTGCGCGGCAAGGATTGCCTGCTGATCGACGACATCATCGATTCGGGCGGCACGCTGTGCAATGCGGCCGATGCGCTGCTTGCCGACGGCGCCACCAGTGTCACCGCCTATACTACCCATGGCGTTTTGTCCGGCGGCGCCATCGCCCGCATCGGCGCCTCGAAACTGCAGGAACTGGTCATCACCGATTCCATCCAGCCGACCCAGGCAGTGCTGGACGCCGCCAATATCCGCGTCATCTCCATCGCCGAATTGATGGGCGAGGCGATCTCGCGCACGGCGACCGAGGAATCGGTGTCGAGCCTGTTCGATTAATGCGTGTCGCGCAAAGTGCAGCGGTTTTGCGATAACGACACGCATAAAAGCAAGAACCCAAAGCGCGTCGCATGAGGCCGGTCGAACGCGACGCCCTTCAGGGCTGCGACTCAGGCCGAGCCGGACCGCTTATTCGTCGCACACCTTCGCCAGCATCACGGGCGCCCCGCATGTACCCGCGTGGCGAGGCTCCCAGCATGCGCTTGAACATGGTGATGAACGCCGGCACGCTGTCATAGCCGAGATCGAGCGCCACCCTCGTGATCGGCTCGCCGTCGGCCAGCCGTGGCAGCGCCGCGAACAGACAGGCCTGCTGACGCCAGGTCGACAGCGACAATCCGGTCTGGCGGTGGAACGCGCGGGTGAAAGAGCGGCGGCTCATGCCGACGATAGCGGCCCACTCGTCGATCGTCGCATGCGGTGACGGTGCCGAGACGAAGCGCCGGCACAGCGTCGCCAGCCTTGCATCGGACGGGAACGGAAGGCCGAGCGGCCGTTCCGGCAGGTTCGGGATTTCGTGCAGCAGGAGCTTCATGATCAGTCCGCCCCGCCCCTCCAGTTCGGCGCCTTGCGGCAGCTTTTCCGATTCCACGATCAGGCTGTGCATCAGGTCGGTGATGCCGACGACACGCAACCCGTCCGGCAGGCCGGGAATGGCCTCCGGCATCACATAGACGGAGCGCATGCTGACGTCGCCCAGCATCTCGACGGAATGCTCGGTGCCGGCGGGGATCCACATCGCGTGGTCCGGGGGCACCATCCAGCGCCCATGCCGCGTCGTCACCAGCACGACACCGACCAGCGCGTGCAGCAACTGGCTGCGGCTATGATGGTGCCGTGGCACATGGTAGCCGTCCGGATATTCGGTCGGCAGCGCCACTGCCGGCCCTACGGCCTGCTCCAGCCATTGCCAGCGACGCTCATGCAACAGCCCGAGATCAGCGTCGCCCGCTTTGAGCATTTCCCTGCCATGCGGCATCAGCTATGGCCCACTTGCGAAACTATTGGACCAAACCACGAAAGAAGTCGCGTGACAAGCAACGTATAAGGCAGCCGGCCCCATAAGACCGCGTGCGAAAGTGCCCGCCAAAAAGACCACGGAGCATGCCTTGACAGATACCACAGCAACCGCCGAGGGCGAGCCGGCAGCGGCCGGCCACATCTCGGCTCAGGCGACGGCCTTCACCGTCATCCTGGCGGTGAGCTTCTGCCATTGCGTCAACGACATCATGCAGTCGCTGCTGTCGGCAATCTATCCCTTGCTGAAGGACAATTACGGTCTCGATTTCTGGCAGATCGGCCTTTTGACTTTCACTTTCCAGGTGACGGCATCCTTGCTGCAGCCGGTGATCGGCATGATCACCGACAAGCGGCCGATGCCCTATTCGCTGCCCTACGGCATGGCCTCCTCGTTGATCGGGCTGGTCGTGCTGGCCTATGCCGGACATTACTCGCTGCTCCTCATCGGCGCCTCGCTGATCGGCATCGGCTCGGCGATCTTCCACCCGGAATCCTCGCGCATCGCCCGCTTCGCCTCCGGTGGCAGGTTCGGTCTTGCACAGTCGCTGTTCCAGGTCGGCGGCAATTTCGGCCAAGCCATGGGGCCGCTTCTGGCAGCCTTCATTGTCGTGCCCTTCGGCCAGACCAGCATCGCCTGGTTCGCCGGCGGCTCGCTGATCGGCATCATCGTGCTGTGGCAGGTCGGCGGCTGGTACAGCCGCCTGCGTGCCGCACAGGGCACCCGCAAGGCGGCAGGTCTCGTCTCGCCCTTCCCGCGCCGCAAGGTGATGGGAGCGCTGCTGGTGCTGACGCTGCTGGTACTGACCAAGAACGCCTATATTTCCAGCCTTGCCAGCTACTACACCTTCTATTCCATTCATAAGTTCGGTGTTTCGGTGCAGATGTCGCAAGTCATGCTGTTCCTGTTCCTCGGCGCCTCGGCCCTGGGCATCCTGCTCGGCGGCCCGTTCGGCGACCGCTACGGACAGAAGGCGATGATCTGGTTCTCGATCGTCGGCGTGCTGCCCTTCACCCTGGCGTTGCCCTACGCCAATTTCGAGTGGACAATGGTTCTCACCGTGCTGATCGGCCTGATCCTGTCCTCGGCCTTCTCGAACATCGTCGTCTTCGCGCAGGAACTGGTGCCCGGCCGGGTCGGCATGATCGCCGGCATCTTCTTCGGCTTCGCCTTCGGCATGGGCGGCATCGCGGCCGCCGTGCTTGGCGTCGTCGCCGACATGAACGGCATCGATTTCGTCTTCCAGGTCTGCTCCTACCTGCCCCTACTCGGACTGCTCACGGTTTTTCTTCCCAACATGAAGGAAGCGAGAAAGCTCGAGGCAGTGACCACGATCGGGTGAAGTTTGGGTTGGACTTCGGCTTCCTCGCCCACCGGGCGGCGCGAAATTCGGTTCTCGACATAGACTTCGAGCCGGTCAGGGCCGCCGCGTAGCGACATCGCGGCCATTGGCTGACACGCTCCGTCATCTGAACTTGAAAGCGCGAGTCGCCCACATCAGCCGGAATGCCTGCTCGGCAGCGTTCGCCAGCAGCGTGTCGGCGTCACGGATCGCGTCTTCGAGGGAACACGGTCGGCACAGAATGCTGAAGAAGGCATCGATGCCGATGTCGTGGGTCGCCTCTGCACCTGCTCCGATCGTTCCGGCCAAGGCGATGACGGGCAGATTGTGACGTTTCGCGCGCCGGGCAATCTCGGCTGGTATCTTTCCAAAGCTCGTCTGACCATCCAGGCCACCCTCGGCTGTCATGACGATGTCGGCGTTTGACAGCCGATGATCGAGATCCATATACCGCAGGATCAGGTCGAAGCGCGGATGCAGCCGGGCCCCGGCAAAGGCGTGAAGTCCGGCGCCGAGTCCACCGGAAGCTCCTCCGCCGACAAGCGGTGCCACGTCGACGCCGAGGTCGCGGCGAACGACGTGGGCGACATTTTCCGTGCCCTGCTCGAGCAAAACCACTTGGTCAGGTGTTGCACCTTTTTGCGGGCCGAACACCCGGGCGACGCCTCTCTCGCCGAGCAGCATGTTGTAGGGGTTTACCGCGACGTCGATACGAACATTCGAAAGGCGATGGTCACGACTGGAAAGATCGACACGAGCTAGCGATGAGAGGGCCGAGCCGCTCCCCGAAATGGAACGGCCGCCGCCATCGAGCAGACGCACGCCTAGTGCTTGGGCCATGCCGGTTCCTGCATCGTTGACACCCGAGTCACCGCAGCCGATCAGAATTCTTTCCGCGCCAAGATCGAGCGCAAAACGAATCAACTCACCGACCCCATAACTTGTAGTGCGGGTCGGGTCACGCATGTCGGTGGGGACGAGCCGGAGCCCGGCAGCCGCCGCGATTTCCAGAACTGCTGTCCGTTTCTTTCTCCGCCCGAGAAAACCGACATTGGCCTCCACGGATTGTCCCACCGGTCCCGTCACGGTGACGGAATGCAACTCGCCATCAGACAATTCAACAAGGGTCCGCGTAAAATCCTCGCCGCCATCCACCATTGGAAGGCCCAGGATCTTTGCTGTCGGAACTGCATTGCGAACGCCCCGCGCCAATGCGGCGATGACATCACGAACGCCGAGGCTCTCCTTAAAGCCGGAGGGTGCGACCAATACTCGAAGCCGCCTTCGCTTCTTAAATCCTTTGGTTTTCGACATTCTAAGGCCCTCCAGGAAGTTGCAGATGGAGTGTGTTGTTGAGCAGGCCACCGGTGGCTGGCCACACGGCGACCGCGAACACGACGATGAGAATGAACTGCATCGGCAGCAGGATTGAGCTGAGCAAGGCGAGGTCTTTCGGGCCATAGCCTTCGTCCTCGACGCCCCCGAAAAGCGCCACCGGCTTCGCGCAGATCATGAGGGTTTGGCAAAAGCCGGTTGCCGAGACGAGGACAAGCGTTGCAAGCAGCGGGTCGAGCCGCACTGTCGACGCAAGCATCAGCGCCGGAGGCAGCAGCACCGAGACGCGCGCCGTGCGACTATGGATCACGAGATGACTGAAAAGGCCTAGTAAGGCTAGAAACGAGACAAGGGCCAGCGGCCCCAAGCCAGTGCCGCGCAGTGGATCGACCATCGTCTCGATCAACCACCGATGGAGGCCTGATGCCGTCAGGCCGTCTGCCAAGCAGATCGTCGCTGCCAGGAACAAGAGCAGCTTCCACTCCGCGCTCTTGATTGCATCGCCAAACGCCACGGGGCCGACCTGAGGAAGCGTGGCCAAGAGAGCGCCGCCGAGAGCGATGACGGTGGCATCGAGCCCGTGAACAGGTTCGGTCAGCCATGCGATGACAACGCCGCCGGCGATCCACAGTATCGGCTGCCGTGCCAAGCCGGCACCAGCATTGTTCACCCTCGTCGGCTGCAAAAGTGCCATCCGCCGCTCCACCGGCGACAGAAAAAGCCGGAGCAGGCATTCGACCGAAAGGAGGGTGCTCACGACCGCAAACGGCAGGCCGAAAGCGATCCATTCCAGGTAGCTTACTTTCACACCCGAGAGGCGGCCGACCATTTCGATCGCCAGCAGATGGGCACCGGCGCCAACGGGTGACGCAATGGCCGAGAGCAGAATAACAGTGGGGAACAGTAGCGCGAACGCTCTTCGCAACCGAGCACTTCCACAGCGCCCTGCGATCGCATGATAGGCAGGGATCATCAAAGCTGCGCGACCCGAGGTCGACGGAATGATGAAGGCTGTGGCAACCATGACAACCGTCAAAGAATAGGCGACTGTGCGAACCGACCGCATGCGCCCCGTCACGAGGCCGAGGATGCGATCTGCGACCCCACTTGTCTTGAAGGCGGCCGCCAGCATGAACGAGGCGAGCAACAGCCAGATCAACTCATCCCCGAGCGCATGAAAAAGCGTCCCGGGATCACGGTTGACGAGCAGCGCCATTGCCAGTCCAGCGGCGATTGCAACGAAGGTGTCGTCTAACGGCGTCAAGGTCCATCCGATGATCGCGACAAGCAGGATCTCGAGCGCTCGCCGAGCGTCGGACGGGAGCGCGGGGAGGCCGAATTCAATGATGGCCACGCAGAGGGACACACAGGTTCCGATCAGTGCGGCTCGCCATATCGGCCAGAGCGCCGGTGGTGTCCTTTCCCGAAGAGTGGCGTCCTGAAGAGTGGCGTCAATGTCAGTCTGAAAATCTACTTGTGCCAACCGAAACCTCTTCGAGCTCGTCGCCGATGTGGCGGCGGGGGCGCCACACGGCCCCACGCTCGAACTTAGGAGGTTCCGATTAGACGCTCGGTAGAGCTCCGGTTAGAATTTGGTGAGAGACGCTATCCGACCGCCGGCAGGATCACCGCATGACCGTTCGAGGCCGCATCCTCCTATTTCAAATCATCATTCTCGCCCTTGTCGGGCTGATTTCAGGACTGGCGTTCGCAACGCTCCATCTGACAGAGGAGTTCGTCCGCCGCATCGATAGCGTCCACGGGCGGTTCGAAGCGCTCGCCGAACTCAATGGGCCGTCCAACAATTACACCGAGCAACTCGCCGAGGTTTTGCTGCTTGGGCCCGAACAGATGCCGGATTTCGAAGCGGCACGACGAGCACTGAAATCCGGATTCCACAAGCTGGAGGGCGCGACGCGCGAGGAGCTCGGCGTTCTCGGATATAGGAGCGATAGACGCCAGGAAGAGGCCGAACTCAGATTCGTCGGCCGCATCAAGGCGCTGTTTGAGGCGATCGATCAGGCTGCCCGGCGATTGTTCAGCCAGCGAGCAAAGGCGGAGCCAACCGGCATCGTAGACACCTTCCGCCACGATGTGGAGCATCGACTAGAGAACGATTTCGAGGAAATGATCGAAGCCGCCTTGCACGATGAGCGCAGGGAGGTTGGAGAGGAACTCGCCCGCGTCCGTGGCGCACAATGGCGACTGCTGCTGCTGACCGGCGGCTTCGCTGCGTTGCTCATGCTGGGCAGTCTAGGGTTCGCCCTCGTCCTGCGACGATCAATCGCCACACCTGTGCGTGAACTGAACGAAAGCGCCAAAGCCATCGCTGCAGGCAAGCTCGACCATCGCGTTTCCGCGACCGGACGCGACGAGTTCGCTTCCCTCTCGCGAAGTTTCAACAGCATGGCCGAGGCCCTCGAGATCGAACGCGCTGCTCTGATTTCGGTACAGGACCGCTTGGAGGCGGAGGTTCAGTTGCGCACCCGCGAACTGCGGAAAGCCAATGAGCAACTGAGAGCGATCGATAGCCGACGCACACAATTTTTTGCGGAGGCAAGCCACGAACTCCGCACGCCGTTGACGATTCTCCGCGGAGAGGCCGACGTTGCCCTCCGCGGCCAACCGCGTGTTCGACCTTACCGCGAAGCTCTGAGCCGAATCCGCAATTACGCTGAAGATATGGCTCGCAACCTGGGGGACCTTCTGGCATTCGCCCGCGCCGAAGCCGAAAATTTCAGGTTCTCCTTGCACAACATCGATACCGGTGAGGTTGTGAAGGCGGCCGTTCAGGAGGCTTCCGTACTCGCCGGTCCCAAGCAGATATCCGTCGATCTGTCGCTCAACCCAGGCCATCGCCTCATTCGGGGTGACGCCCAGCGCCTGAAGCAGGCGCTGCTGATCGGCTTCGACAACGCCATAAAGTATTCAAAGCCAAACCAGGCGATTGCAGTCGAGATGACTGAGCGCCATGGAATGCTTGAGATCGTTATCTCCGACAGCGGCTCAGGGATCGATGCCAACGATCTTCCGTTCGTGTTCGACCGTTATTATCGCGGGCGTGTCGGCGGGAGGTCCGCAGCCGAGGGGCTAGGTATTGGCCTCGCGATCGCCAAGGAGATCATAGACAGGCACGATGGCACAATCGGCCTTGAAGGAATTGAACCTTCAGGAACCCTCCTCAGAATTAGACTGCCGCTGGTACAACGCACCCATGATTCGAATCCTGATCGTTGAAGATGACCGGCGTGTCTCCGACTTTCTCCGCCGGGGGCTGGAGGCCGAAGGCTTTCACGTGAGTGTCGCGGAGGACGGTCGCGAGGGGCTAGCCGTTATTCGCACGGACCCATTCGATCTCGTGATCCTTGACCGTCTGCTTCCCTATCTGGACGGCCTTGAACTGTGCCGGATCGTGCGATTGGAGCAGTGGCCGGTTCTCATCCTGATGCTGACCGCCAAAGAGACAATTCAAGATCGCGTAGATGGGCTCAAGGGCGGCGCCGACGACTACCTGACGAAACCGTTTGCCTTTGATGAGTTGGTGGCCAGGATTGACGCCCTGCGCCGACGCCGTCGGGGCGCAGTGGAGGGGCAGTTGCTTCGAGTCGGCGGCCTCGATCTCGACACGAGCGCTCGCCGTTTTGCGGACGGCGATCGGGAAATCCGTCTTACCAGACGTGAATTCGACCTTCTGCATTTCCTGATGCTCAATGCGGGGAAGGTGGTCAGCCGCGAGCGCATCCTCAACAATGTCTGGTCATACAGCTTCGAACCCGGGACGAAGATCGTGGAGGTATACATTCGCTATCTGCGTGCCAAGCTCGGACCGGATGCATCGGCTAGCATTCAGACGGTCCGTGGGATCGGCTACATGCTGGTCGAGCGGAAGCCATAGAGGGTAGAGCGACCCTCTTCGCCCCGCCTAAGCCCGGAAATTTCATTGCGCCGCCTCCTCGTTCGTGGCCTTCGGCCTCGATCCGCCAGGTCGCCAGTGCTTGCATGTCCGCAGTTGGTGCCAAGCTGAAATTCAGGTGAGATACTGCCCACCCACCACGATTGCCCGCCCCGGCTTGCACCACGGGCCGCCTTCCGCTATAGAGCCGCCACCCGCGTAGACACCCTTGGAGGCAACGCGGCGGAAGGCCGCCTCACCCGGCGGCTTTCGACGTTTACGGCCCAGGCAAGTTGCCGGCCGCGAACGCTCCAGAACAACGCGAAAGGAAATGCCATGAGCCACGATACTTACGAGCTCAAGGCCGAAGCGCGCGAACAGGTCGGTAAGGGGTCCGCCCGTGCAGTTCGCCGCAACGGTAAAGTGCCTGCAGTGATTTACGGCGACAAGCAGCCTCCCCTGGCGATTGCGCTGACCTATAAGGACATCTACTACAAGATCCATGGCGGCGGGTTTCTGACCACGGTCGCCACGATCGATGTCGACGGCAACAAGATCCAGGTTCTGCCCAAGGATTTCCAGCTTGACCCGGTCAAGGATTTCCCGGTCCATGTCGATTTCCTGCGCATCGGCAAGGATACCGAAGTCAATGTCGACGTGCCCGTGCACTTCATCAATGAAGACAAGTCGCCCGGCATCAAGCGCGGCGGCGTGCTCAACATCGTGCGTCACGAGGTCGAATTCCACTGCCCGGCCAATGCGATCCCGGATTTCATCACCATCGATCTCACCGGCACAGACATTGGCGATTCGATCCACATTTCGGCCGTCACCTTGCCGGCCGGCGTCAAGCCGGTGATCTCCGACCGCGACTTCACCATCGCCACCATTGCCGGCTCCTCGGCGATGAAGCCGGAGGCCGCAGAAGAGACGACTGAAGCGGCTGCGCCCGAAGCGGCTCCTGCCGCCGAAGAGAAGTAACTCCTTTCCGCCCGGAGGCGACGATGCTTGTCTTTGCAGGCCTCGGCAATCCGGGCGCGAAATACGCCAGCAACCGGCATAATGTCGGCTTCATGGCGGCGGACGCGATCGCCCGCCGCCATTCCTTTTCGCCCTGGTCGAAGAAATTCCAGAGCCTGATCACCGAAGGCACGCTTGCCGGCGAAAAAGTGATCCTGATCAAGCCGCAGATCTTCATGAACCTGTCCGGCCAGGCGGTCGGCGAAGCCCTGCGCTTCTACAAGCTCGGCCCTTCGGCGTTGACCGTCTTCTATGATGAGATCGACCTTGCCGCCGGCAAGGTGCGGGTCAAGGTCGGTGGCGGTTCCGGCGGCCACAATGGCATCCGCTCGCTCGACCAGCATGTCGGCAAGGATTTTCGCCGCGTGCGCATCGGCGTCGGCCACCCCGGCGTCAAGGAAATGGTGCATGGCCATGTGCTCGGCGATTTCGCCAAGGGCGACCGCGAGTGGCTGGACGTGCTGCTCGACGCAATCGCCGATGGTGCCGGATTGCTTGCCATGGGCGACGACAATTCCTTCATGAACCGCGTGACGCTGGCCTTGCGCGACAAGCTCACGCCGACAGGCGACGACGACCGCCCGCCGCCCAAGGCGCCAAAGGCGCCAAAGGCACAAAGCCACGTTCGCCAGGCGCGGCCACAGCAGCCGGCGGCCAAGCTGCCCGAAATCGGCCCGATGGCGGCGATGCTGAAGAAGCTTTTTGGCGGCAAGGACTGAACGCCGTCACGGATCGTGGCCAAGGGCTTGACGATCATCGGCGCTTTCGCCCATAGCCCCCTGATCAAATCACGATTTCCCGATAGGACCAGACAAAATGGGTTTCAAATGCGGCATCGTTGGCTTGCCCAATGTCGGCAAGTCGACGCTCTTCAATGCGCTGACAAGGACGGCGGCGGCACAGGCCGCCAATTATCCGTTCTGCACCATCGAACCGAACACCGGCGAGGTGGCGGTGCCCGACCCGCGCCTGCAGAAGATCGCCGCGATCGGCAAGTCGAAGGAGATCATTCCGACCCGCATCTCCTTCGTCGACATTGCCGGCCTGGTGCGCGGCGCCTCGAAAGGCGAAGGGCTGGGCAACCAGTTCCTCGCCAACATCCGTGAGGTCGACGCTATCGTCCATGTGCTGCGCTGCTTCGAGGATGACGACATCACCCATGTCGAGGGCCGCATCGATCCTGTCGCCGATGCCGAGACCGTCGAGACCGAGCTGATGCTTGCCGACCTCGACAGCCTCGAGCGCCGCATCGTGCAGTTCCGCAAGCGCGCCGCCGGCAAGGACAAGGAGGCAACGACCGTACTTCCGATGATGGAGGCGGCACTCGAGCTGCTGCAGGCCGGCAAGCCCGCCCGCATCCTGCTCAATGGCATCTCGCCTGAGGATCTGCGCATCCTGCAGGGGCTGAACCTCTTGACGTCGCACCCTGTGCTTTATGTCTGCAACGTCGCCGAAGCCGATGCCGCCACCGGCAACGCGCATACCAGGGCGGTCGAGCAGATGGCCGCCGCGCAAGGCGCCCGGACCGTCGTGATTTCGGCGGCGATCGAGGCCGAGGTCGCCCAGCTCAGCGATGAAGAGGAACTGGAATTCCTGGCAACACTCGGCCTGGACGAACCCGGCCTGAACAAGGTGATCCGCGCCGGCTACGAGCTGCTGCAGCTCATCACCTACTTTACCGTGGGACCCAAGGAGACACGCGCCTGGACCGTGCACAAAGGCGCCAAGGCGCCGCAGGCGGCAGGCGTCATCCACACCGATTTCGAGCGCGGCTTCATCCGCGCCCAGACCATCGCCTATGACGACTTCGTCAGGCTGGGCGGCGAAGTGGCGGCCAAGGAGGCCGGCAAGGCGCGCGACGAAGGCAAGGAGTATGTCGTCCAGGACGGCGACATCATGCTGTTCAAGTTCAACACCTGACCCGGCGAAACCCACTCACAGCCACCATGGCTGTCGCTCGGTCACAACTTCATAACAGGCATCGCAGCGGCGTCTTGCCGCTGCTTGACGGACCGTGAGGCCCGGTCTAAGGGGCCTCTGCGCTGGTCTCGCGCCTCACATGCCCGTATCCGTGCGATCTGACTGACGCGCCCCTTCCGAACGAAACGCTCTTTGGCAACAGCAAGGGAGACCCGGCTATGATCAAGGCCTTCGTCGTCGACAATGATCGCCTGCGCCTCGTCGACGATCTCCTGCAAAACAGCGACACTGTCGTCTGGGTCGACCTTCTCAGCCCGACAAAGGAGGAAGAGACCACAATCGAGACCTGGCTCGGCATCGCCGTTCCGACCCGCGAAGAGATGGAAGAGATCGAGATCTCGAGCCGTCTCTATGTCGAGGACGGTGCCTACTTCATGACCGCCATTCTACCGGCTCAGACCGAGTTGGACGATCCGCTGATGTCGCCGGTCACCTTCGTGCTCGCCGGCAGCAGGCTGATCACCGTGCGTTATCACGAACCGAAGGCGTTCAAGACCTTTCCGCTGCGCGCCGAGAAGGTGGCGACCGGCTGCACCAGCGGCGACACCATCCTGATCGGCCTGCTGGAGGCGATCGTCGACCGCCTCGCCGACATTCTGGAGCGCGCCGGCCGCGACGTCGAGGCGATCTCGCGCGATATATTCGAGGCACGCTCGACCAAGGTTTCCAAGCGCAACCGCGACTTCCAGGAACTGTTGAAAGGCATTGGCCGCAAGGAGGACCTTGCCTCCTCGATCCGCGACAGCCTGATCTCGTTGCAGCGCCTTGCCGGGTTTCTTGCCCATGCCTCCACGCAGACCAAGATGAGCAAGGATACCCGCGCCCGCATCAAGACCTTGTCGCGCGACGTGCTGTCGCTCGCCGACCACGCCACTTTCCTGTCGCAGAAGATCAGCTTCCTGCTCGACGCGACGCTCGGCATGATCTCGATCGAGCAGAACGCGATCATCAAGATCTTCTCCGTCGCCGCGGTCATCTTCCTGCCGCCGACGCTTGTCGCTTCGATCTACGGCATGAATTTCGAGATCATCCCCGAGCTCAAATGGCACTTTGGCTACCCCTTCGCTATTGGCATGATGGTGCTTTCGGCGATCCTACCCTTCTGGTATTTCCGCCGCCGCGGCTGGCTATAGAGCCTGCAAACCTCTGTTGCTGCTTAGGCGCATGGGCTGGCGCACTAGAACTGGCGCACTAGAAATTGCTTGACCAAAAGCCGCCCTGCCTGCATCCGGGACCCCGACCCGTAGCGATCGTACAATCCTGAATCGGATTTCCAGACCATGACCGCAAAGACCTGGGCTTATGAGGATTTCGTCGAGGGCGCTTCGCTCGACCTCGGCACCAAGCTGGTAAGTGCCACCGAAATCATGGAATTCGCCTGGGAATTCGATGCCCAGCCGATGCATCTCGACGAAGCTGCGGGCAAGGCCAGCATCCTCGGCGGGCTGGCGGCTTCGGGCTGGCACACCTGCGCCATGTTCATGCGCATGCTGTGCGATGCCTTCCTGCTCGACTCGACCTCCCAGGGCGCGCCCGGCGTCGACCAGGTCAAATGGAAACGGCCGGTCCTAGCCGGCGACCTGTTGAGCGGCAGCACCACCGTCCTTGCCAAGCGCCTGTCCAGATCCAAGCCCCGGCTTGGCCTGGTGACGATGCGCAGCGAGTTGTTCAACCAGCGCGGCGAAGGTGTTTTCGAGCTCGAAAACACCGTCATGTTCCTCACCCGCGAGGCCAACGCGTGAGCCTCGACGAATTCTTCTGCATTGGTATCACCGTCACGCTCGGTTCGCATCGATTCGAACCGGAGGCGATCAAGGCGTTCGCCCGCAAATACGACCCGCAGATATTCCATATCGACGAAGAGGCGGCGAAGAACAGCATATTCGGCCGCCTCTGCGCCTCGGGCTGGCACACTGCCGCCACCTGGATGAAATTGAACCTCGAGGCCGGCATGGAGGCCGAGGTCGCCCGCTGGCCCGGCCCTGGCCCGGTGCCGGAATTCGGCCCCTCGCCCGGCTTCAAGAACCTCAAATGGCCTAAGCCTGTCTATGCCGGGGAAACCGTGACTTTCACCCGCACCGCGCTAGCCCACCGCCCCATTGCCTCGCGACCGGGCTGGCGGCTGCTGACGCTCCGCTCGGAGGCCTTCGATTCGACCGGCGACAAGGTCATCGAGTTCGAAAGTGCCGTGCTGGTGAAGGTGGGGTGAGTTCTTCCTTCACCCACAAAGGGGGAAAGAAAGGCGCGTTTCTCAGTGCCCCTCAAACCCGATCAGCGTTCTCACCGGCACGCCGAGCGCCTCTAACCTCTCTCGGCCGCCAAGATCCGGCAGGTCGATGACGAAGCAGGCGGCGAGAATGTCGGCGCCGATCTGCCGCAATAGCTTGACGGCCGCCTCCGCCGTGCCGCCGGTGGCGATCAGGTCGTCGACGAGGATCACCTTCTCGCCTGGAGAAACACCGTCCTTGTGCATCTCCATCTCGTCCAGCCCGTATTCCAGGCTGTAGGCGACGCGCACCGTCTCATAAGGCAGCTTGCCTTTCTTACGGATCGGCACGAAGCCGGCCGAGAGCTGGTGGGCGATGGCGCCGCCGAGGATGAAGCCGCGCGCCTCGATGCCGGCGATCTTGTCGATCTTCAGGCCGGCATAGGGATGCACCAGCTCGTCGATGGCGCGGCGGAAGGCCCGCGCATTACCGAGCAGCGTCGTAATGTCGCGAAACAGGATGCCGGGTTTGGGATAATCCGGAATGGTGCGGATCGCGGCAAGCAGCGTGTCTTCGAGCGAGGATTTCATCAAGCGGCTCTCCGGGCCTTTCGTCGGATTCGACTGAAGATGTGAAAGGAAATTCGGCTAATCGTAACCCGGTGCAGCTAGGTCCGGCTACCGCCATGTGATGCCTGACAGAAAATTGTCCGGCAAAGCGCCTTGCTCAGCGCCGGCTGCGATGAATCGAAATGCCTGCAATGAAAAGGGCGCCTTTCGACGCCCTCCCAGTCTCGTGTGTTGCGGCGTTCAGTGCGCCACGCCGGCCCACACCTTGCGTTTTGTCAGGTAGACCAGCGCACCGAACAGCAGCAGAAAGACCAGCACGCGAAAGCCGGTCTTCTTGCGGTCCTCGAGGTGCGGCTCGGCCGCCCACATCAGAAAGGCCGACACGTCGCGCGAATATTGATCGACCGTCTGCGGCGCGCCGTCATCATAGGTAACCTGGCCGTCGGAGAGCGGCTTCGGCATCTTCAGCGACACGCCGGACAGGAAGTACGGATTGTAGTGCGTGCCTTCCGGTATGACCATGCCCGCCGGCGGCTGCTGGTCGTAGCCGGTCAGCAGCGAATGGATGTAGTCGGGACCGCCCTGGGCATATTGTGTAAAGATGTCGAAGACGAAGCGCGGGAAGCCGCGCTCGACGCCGCGTGCCTTGGCCAGCAGCGACATGTCGGGCGGTGCCGCGCCGCCATTGGCCGCCGCCGCTGCTTCCACATTGGGGAATGGCGCTGGGAAATGGTCGGACGGCTTGCCGGGACGATCGAACATGTCGCCGGCATCGTTCGGACCGTCATGGATCGTGTACTCGGCCGCCAGCGTCTTGATCTGCGCATCCGAATAGCCAAGGTCTTCCAGCGTGCGGAACGCCACCAAATTCATCGAATGGCAGGCCGAACAGACTTCCTTGTAGACCTTCAGTCCGCGCTGCAGCTGAGCCTTGTCGTAGGTGCCGAACGGCCCGGCGAAGCTCCAGCCCATTTCCTTCGGTTCGTGTATCGGGAAATGCGTCGGTGCCGCCTCGTTGTGCGCCTCTTCCTGGGCGCTGGCTCCAGTGCCTGCGGCCCCAATGCCCGCGGCCACAATGCCAAGCAGCGCCAGCGAGGTGAGAATCTTCTTCATGCCAAATCCCCTTGAGATTCTCTGACGCTCAGCCTTTGGTTTCCGGCGCGGCTGTGGCGCCGGCGGGATGTCCACCGCCACCCTTGTTTTTCTCGAGCACCGCCTCGGTGATCGAATTCGGCAGCCGCCGCGGCGTCTCGATCAGCCCAAGCACCGGCAGCGCGACCAGGAAGAAGGCGAAGTAGAACAGCGTCGCCATCTGCGCCATGAACACATAGCTGCCCTCGGCCGGCTGCGAGCCCAACCAGCCGAGCAGGATGGCGTCGGCCACGAACAGCCAGAAGAACAGCTTGTACCAAGGCCGGTAGACTGCCGAGCGCACCTTCGAAGTGTCGAGCCACGGCACCAGGAACAGCATGACAATTGCGCCGAACATGCAGAGCACGCCGCCGAGTTTGGAGTTGATGGGCCCGATATTGAAGGTGATGGCGCGCAGGATCGCGTAGAACGGCAGGAAGTACCATTCCGGCACGATGTGGGCCGGCGTCTTCAGCGGGTTGGCCACGGTGTAATTGTCCGGATGGCCGAGATAATTCGGCAGGTAGAAGACGAAATAGGCGAACACGAACAGGAACACGATCATGCCGAACCCGTCCTTGATGGTCGCGTACGGCGTGAAGGCGAGTGTGTCGGTCTTCGATTTGACCTCGATGCCGGTCGGATTGTTCTGGCCGACCACGTGAAGCGCCCAGATGTGCAGCACGACGACGCCGGCGATCATGAACGGCAACAGGTAATGCAGCGCAAAGAAGCGGTTCAGCGTTGGGTTGTCGACCGCGAATCCGCCGAGCAAAAGCTGCTGGATCCAGTCGCCAACCAGCGGTATGGCCGTGAAGAAGCCGGTGATGACGGTGGCGCCCCAGAAGCTCATCTGGCCCCAGGGCAGCACATAGCCCATGAATCCGGTCGCCATCATCAGGAGGTAGATGATGCAGCCGAGTATCCACAGCAGCTCGCGCGGTGCCTTGTAGGAGCCGTAGTAGAGGCCGCGGAAGATATGGATGTAGACGGCGACAAAGAAGAACGATGCGCCGTTGGAATGGAGATAGCGCAACAGCCAGCCGGAGTTCACGTCGCGCATGATCTTCTCGACCGAATCGAAGGCGAGAGTGCTGTCGGCCGCGTAGTGCATGGCCAGCACGATGCCGGTCAGGATCTGCGCCGCCAGCATGAGCGCAAGGATGCCGCCGAACGTCCAGGCATAGTTCAAGTTACGCGGCACCGGATAGGCGATGAAGCTGTCATAGACCAGCCGCGGCAGCGGCATGCGCGAATCGAACCAACGTCCGATGCCGGTCTTGGGCGTATAGGTCGAGTGTCCCTCGCTCATGGAAATATCCCCTGCCTCAGCCGATACGGATCTTGGTGTCGGAAATGAACTGGAACACCGGCACCGCCATATTCTCGGGCGCCGGCCCCTTCCGGATGCGGCCGGCGGTATCGTATACGGAACCGTGGCACGGGCAGAACCAGCCGCCGAAATCGCCTTCCTGGCCGAGCGGGATGCAGCCGAGATGGGTGCAGACCTGGACCATCACCATCCAGGCTTCCTTGCCGGGCGTGGTGCGGTTGGCGTCGGTCGCCGGCGCGTCGGCCGGCAAATTGGCATTGCGGGCAATTGGATCCTTGAGCTCGGCGAGATTGACCGCCTCGCCGTCCTTCATCTCTTGCTCGGTGCGGTTGCGCACGACCACCGGCTTGCCGCGCCACTTCACAACGAGCGACATTCCTGGCGTCAGCGAAGAGACATCGACCTCAACCGAGGCAAGCGCCAGCGTCGAGGCATCCGGACGCATCTGATCGATGAACGGCCAAGCGACGGCACCGGCGCCGACGACCGCGGCCATGCCGGTGGCAACGTAAAGAAAATCACGACGGTTGGGATCGTGGGTGTCGGTTGCGCTCACGGGTGCCTGATCCTTTCGCCTCTTCCGTGCCGGCGGCCGAGCCTGTTCCCCGCTCAATCGCGCCGGCCCGACAGCGCATGGCGAACAGGCTAGCGAATTCCTCCGGCATTTGGGACTTGGGTTTATGCGTGAAGCCTGTTTTTGTCCAGACGGGTGAAGGCACAAGGGCAGATTGTCGCGGGGACGTAATTCGCCCAGCGGAACGATTGGAAAACAGCAGCAAAACCAAACGGCTGCGTTCACCTCGACAGTGGGCGCAGGCCCGGTTTATCCTCGCCCCATGGCGCATGTGATAGACCGCGACAAATGGGCCGAAGCGCCCGACCGCTGGCCTGACCGCTGGCAGGGCGAGCTGCAATGCGGAGCTTACGGCTCCAACAGCTGCCTGATCTTCAACCACCTGCCTGAGATCGGCGGCGGCCCGAGGCTGCACAGCCATCCCTATTGCGAGATTTTCATCATCCGGACCGGGACCAGCCTGTTCACCGTCGGCAACCGGCAGATCGAGGCCACAGCCGGCCAGATCCTGATCGTGCCGCCGAACACGCCGCACAAATTCACCAATCTCGGGCCAGGCCCGCTGGAAACCACCGACATACACGAGAACGGCAGCTTCATCACCGAGTGGCTGGAATAACGCCTCCCAAATCAATTCCGGTTCGGATCATGCGGCGGCGCCGAGCCTGGCCAGCACGGCCTTGGGAATGTTGTATTCCCGGATCACCGCGTCGTGCTTGCGCAGGCCGCAGAGTTCGCGCTGGATGAAGTAGCCGTGCACCGCCTCCGCTGCGTCCTTGAGCAGCCGGGCACGATTGTCGCTGTCGCCATTCTCGCGCAGCCTCGCCAACGTTTCCTCGACGCGCCGACCGGCGCGGCCGAGCGCCGCCGCCTTTTCGCCGAGGATTTCATGACCAAGCAGGTCCAGCGCGCTCTCCTGCGCGCCGGACCGTCCGAAATTCGATGGCATTCTCACCGCCATGATTTCACTCCGGTTTATGGAAAACTACTCCGCCGGCCGGGTCTCGGCCAAGGCGCTCTCTTCGTTGAACAGGAAGCCGCCGGACTGCCGCTTCCACAGCCGTGCATAAAGCCCGTCGAGCGCGACCAGCTCGTCATGCGTGCCTTGCTCGACGATGCGGCCGCCATCGAGCACCACCAGCCGGTCGAGCGCCGCGATGGTCGACAGCCGGTGCGCGATGGCGATGACCGTCTTGTTCTCCATCAACCTTGCCAGATTCTCCTGGATCGCCGCTTCGATGTCGGAATCGAGCGCTGAGGTCGCCTCGTCAAGCATCAGGATCGGTGCGTCCTTGAGAAAGACGCGAGCGATCGCCACGCGCTGGCGCTGGCCGCCCGAGAGCTTGACGCCGCGCTCGCCGACATAAGCCTCATAGCCGGTACGATCGCGATTGTCGCGCAGGCCGAGGATGAACTCGTGCGCCTCGGCCTTCTCCGCTGCCGCGATCACCTCGGCATCGGTCGCTGCCGGCATGCCGAGCTTGATGTTGTCGCGCAGCGAGCGGTGGAAAAGTGCCGTGTCCTGGCTGACGACGCCGATATTGGCGCGCAGCGAATTCTGCGTGGCCCTGGAGACGTCCTGCCCGTCAATGGCGATCTTGCCGCTCTCGAGGTCGTAGAGGCGCAGGATCAGATTGACCAACGTCGTCTTGCCGGCACCGGACGGCCCGACCAGCCCGACCTTTTCGCCCGGCCGCACCACCAGGTCGATGCCGTTGAGCACACCGAACCCCTTGCCGTAGTTGAATTCGACATTGCTTACGTCGATGCGCCCGCCGCCGACGACAAGCTCTTTCGCGCCCGGCGCATCGATCAGGCCGAGCGGCTGCGAGATCAGCGCCTTGGAATTCTCGAGCACGCCGAGGTTCCGCAAGATGCCGTTGAGCTGCATCATCAGCCGACCGAGCAGCATGTTCAGCCGCAACACCAGCGATAGTGTGAAAGCCACGCCGCCGACCGTGATCGAGCCCTCGACCCAGAGATAAACGGCAAAGCAGGCGATCGCGGTGATCATGATGCCCGACAGCATCGTCAGCGCCATGCGCACGCCGGTCAGCCGGCGGGTGAACGGGCGCAGCGCGTCGAGATAGATGTCGAAGCCGTTCCTGATATAGCGGTCGTCGCCATCGGCCGAGAACAGCTTCAGCGTCTGCACGTTCGAATAGGAATCGACGAGGCGGCCGGTGATCATCGAGCCGGCTTCGGCGGTTGCCTCGGCATGCTTCCGGATCGCCGGCAAATAGCGCCTGGCGAGCAGGCCGAAGGCAGCGATCCAGATCACCACCAGCACCGCCAGCCTGAGATCGAGCCCGGCGACCAGCGCCAGCGTCGTCACCGTATAGACGACCATGAACCAGACGACCTCGATGAAGCTTTCCATCAGATCGCCGGTCGCCTGTCCCGCCTGCCAGACCTTGGTCGCGATGCGCCCGGCAAAATCGTTCTGGAAGAAGGCGTAGGATTGCCGCGAGACATGGCGATGCGCCTGCCAGCGCACCAGATTATAGAAACCCGGCGTGATTGTCTGCTCGTCGACCAGCGCCGACAGGCCGACGACGATGGTGCGGATGACCAGCACCACAGCGATCATGAAGACAAGTTCGGGACCAGCGGCAGTCCACAAGGCGTGCCAGCTGCGTTCGCCGGGAAGCTGGTCGAGGATGTCGACCAGCCGCCCGACGAAGTAGAACAGTCCGGCTTCGACCAACGGCGCGATGCCGCCGATCACCAGCATGGCGAAGAAAGCGATCTTCGCCTGCCCGACATAGTGCCAGAGGAAACCCCTGACGCCGGCAGGTGGCCGAAGGTCCGCAGGCTCCCGGAACGGATAGACCCAGTTCTCGAACCAGCGGTAGATGGCAGGCATCATTCGGCGGCTTCACCCTTGGCGAGTGCATCGTTGGCGGCTGCATCGTTGGCAGAGGGGCCGTCGTCGAGCAGGAAGCCGCCCGACTGGCGTTGCCAGAGCTGGGCGTAGAGCCCGCTTTTGGCAACGAGTTCCTCATGCGAACCTTCCTCGATGACGCGGCCCTTGTCCATGACGACGAGTCGGTCCATGGCGGCGATCGTCGACAGCCGGTGCGCGATGGCGATGACGGTCTTGCCCTGCATCAGTCTGTAGAGGTTCTCCTGGATGGCCGCTTCGGCCTCGGAATCGAGTGCGGACGTCGCCTCGTCGAGAATGAGGATCGGCGCGTCCTTCAGCATAACGCGGGCAATGGCAATGCGTTGCCGCTGGCCGCCGGACAATTTGACGCCGCGATCGCCGACGTGCGCGTCGAAATTCTTGCGGCCACTGGCGTCCGAAAGCCCTGATATAAAATCAAGCGCTTCGGCGCGGCGTGCCGCCTCGATCAGCATCTCGTCGCTGGCGTCCGGCCGGCCATAGAGGATGTTCTCGCGCACCGACCGATGCAGCAGCGAGGTGTCCTGCGTGACCATGCCGATCTGGGCGCGCAGCGAGTCCTGCGTCACCGCCGCGATGTCCTGGTCGTCGATCAGTATCTTGCCGCTCTCAAGGTCGTAGAAGCGCAACAGAAGATTGACCAGCGTCGACTTGCCGGCACCCGAGCGACCCACGATGCCGACCTTTTCGCCCGGCTTCACTGTCAGCGACAGGTTTTCGATCACGCCTTTCTGCTTGCCGTAGTGGAAGCGGATGTCGTCGAAACGGATCTCCCCCCTGGTCACGGCAATATCCTTGGCTCCAGGCCGGTCTTCGACGAGGCGCGGCAGCGAGATCGAGCTGATGCCGTCCTGCACCGTTCCTATGTTCTCGAACAGGGTGGACATCTCCCACATGATCCATTGCGACATGCCCCACAGCCGAAGCACGAGGCCGATGACCAGGGCGACGGCCCCGATCGTCACCGCCTGGCCGAGCCACAGCCACAGCGAGATCGCCGTGACCGAGAACAACAGCAGCGAATTCAGGATGTAGAGCAGGCCGTAGAGCTGCGTCACCAGCCGCATCGACCGATAGACGGTATCGAGAAAGCCAGCCATGCCTTCCCGGGCGAAGGACGCTTCGCGCCGCGCATGCGAGAACAGCTTGACAGTCTGGATGTTGGAGTAGCTGTCGACGACGCGGCCGGTCATGGTCGAGCGCGCATTGGCCTGCTCCTCGCCGACCTTGCCCAGCCGCGGGATGAAATAGCGCAAGAGCAAGATATATCCGGCAAGCCAGACGGCAAGCGGCGCAGCCAGCCGCCAGTCGGCCGAGCCGACAATGAACAGCATGCCGAGAAAATAGACGACAATATAATTGAGCACGTCGATGAGCTTGATGACGCATTCGCGCACGGCGAGCGCCGTCTGCATCAGCTTGGTCGCGATGCGCCCGGCGAACTCGTCCTGATAGAAGCTCATCGATTGCTTGAGCAGGTAACGATGCACCTGCCAGCGGATACGCATCGGATAATTGCCCATCAGCGTCTGCTGGTTGAGCAACGAATGGAACCAGACCGTCGCCGGCAGCGCGAAAACCACGACGAAAGCCATGCCAGCGAGTTTCCAGCCCTCGGTCTGCAGGAACGTCTCGCGGTTCTGCGCCGACAGCCAGTCGACGATCCGGCCCATGAAGCCGAACATCCACACCTCGGCAAGGGCGATGGTCGTCACCAGCACCGCATCGACAGCGATGTAGGGCCATGCGCCGCGCGTATAATGCACGCAAAAGGCGATCAGCGTCCTCGGCGGCTCGACCGGTTCCGCAGCGGGAAACGGATCGAGCCTTTTTTCAAACCAGCTAAACATAGTGATGCTCACAACACCTGTTTCTGCTCACGCGGCACGGGAACGGACGAAGTGTCCAGACCGCATGGCGTCATGGACCGGCGATACGGAGTCATCCGCCTCGCCGGTCCTGCTTCGCGCAATATAGGTGGTCGCGGGCCTTTCGCCGACAGCCTCGTTTGACGATGCTGACGGCGTCGTTTTGACGATCCGGATTTTCGCGCCTGTTTTTGCACCAGGGCGGATCAGCCTAATAATCCGGCGCACCAGCGACGGCCGGCTATGGTCTGGAACGGCGCGCGAGAAATCGACGTCCGGCAGCATGCCGCGATGCGGACGCCCGCGGATCTCGGCGTGAACCGCCGACGAATAGGTCTCGCCGATTAAAAGCGCCCAGGTCGCAGTCTTGCGCTCGTGCAGGCTTCTTGAGCCGGGTATTCTACAGGGATCGAACATCGGTCCGTCCTCCAGTTGAAGATTCAGATAGAAAGGTGAACCAACCCGGGCCGCGGGCACGCGCCGCGCGGCGAGGGTGACATCGGTCGAAGCGCGTTCAGGTGGGGCGTTCAGCCCCTTCGACAGCTTGAAAAACATCGCAGGATTCCTTCGAAGGCCGAAATAGGTTTCGGCGGGAATCGGCGCGATTGAAGTCTAGAAGTTCAGGAGAATCGTCGTACCGAAACCGTCGTCGGGCTGGTAAGCCCACGAGAGGGGTGGTGGATGTGCATGGCCATCATGAATTACCCCTCCATCGGTTCGGGTTGACAATGAACGGCGTATAACCGACTTCGCAGAAAATGACCACCCGCCAGTCTAGGAATTTCCAAAACCGCGAGAGCTCTGTGGCTGATCTGCCACTTATTAGAAAGACGCGGAAATGAACGACCGTCTCCGCATTGCGCTCTTCCAGCCGGATATCGCCGGCAATACCGGGACAATCCTGCGCTTCGCCGCTTGCCTCGGCCTTGGGGTCGACATCATCGAACCGACCGGCTTCCCGCTCTCCGACCGGGCGCTGAAACGGGCCGGCATGGACTATCTCGAAATGGCGGCGCTGACCCGGCATGTCGACTGGCACGCCTTCGAGAATTGGCGCAAAGGCGAAGCGCGGCGGCTGGTGCTGCTGTCGACCAAAGCCGCGAGCGCCTATACGGATTTCGTCTTCGCCGGCGCCGACGTTCTTCTGTTCGGTCGCGAATCCGCAGGCGTTCCGGATCATGTCCACGAGGCGGCGGATGCGCGACTGATCATCCCGATGCAACCGGGCGCGCGCAGCATCAACGTTGCGCTTTCCGTTGCCATGGTGACCGGCGAAGCCATCCGGCAGCTCGGATAAGATCTGCAGACCTTCGGCAGGCGCAGCTATCACGGCCGCTTTCTGGCCGACAACTGCGCCCTCTCTTGTCATTCTAACCCAGGCGCACATCGCCTTCTCCTGCTGTTTGCCTATCCAGGGTTTCTTCGTTACAAGCTCAACTTAACTTGAGGTCAAGCGGAAAACTCCAATGACTGCGGCAACGGAATTGACAGTCGGCCAGGTGGCGGTGCGCAGCGGCGTCGCGGTGTCGGCGCTGCATTTCTACGAAGCGCGCGGGCTGATCCGCAGCCACCGCACATCAGGCAACCAGCGGCGTTACGGCCGCGACGTGCTGCGGCGTGTAGTGATAATCAGGATAGCGCAGGAGCTCGGCATATCGTTGGCCGAGATCGGCACAGCACTTCGATCACTGCCTGAAGGCCGAACGCCGACGCGCGAGGATTGGAATCTGCTGTCGACGGCTTGGCGCGACGAGCTCGACCAGAAGATCAGTCAGCTCAAGAAGCTGCGCGACGGGCTGACCGACTGTATCGGCTGCGGCTGCATGTCGATCGACAAATGCCCGCTGCGGAACAAGGGCGACCGGCTGAGCGCCCGCGGGCCGGGAGCGAGACGTTTGCTGATCGAGCGTTAATCGGCCGCCGGCAGCCGCCTGATGGTGAATTCGATGACATCGCCCGGCCGCTCGAACCAGCTTTCGATCTCGGTCCAATAGGCCTGCTTGGGAAAGCGCTCGAACCACTCTTTCGCCTTGAGGCGCGCATCGGAGCGCGGCAGCACGAAGGTTTCGCGCAGGAAGCCGTCGCGCGGCATGCGCGCGTTCTCGGCGCGCGAACGGTCGAGCCTTTTCTTCAGGCCATCCAACGGCGGTCTTGACGGCGTGCGCACGAAAGCACTCCAATCACACGTGACCCTTGCCCCTAAGAGATTAGGG
>NZ_JAMYSE010000063.1:0-36745 GCF_040321795.1 Mesorhizobium sp. M0244
CGGATCGCGCTGGACACTCCCACGCCGAACCGCGCCGCCGCTTGCCGCGCCGACATGCCCTCGTCCGAAGCCTTCAAGACCCGCGACCGAAGATCCCCGCTCAATGCTCTTCCCATCGTCCACCTCCATCGAGGTGGATGTTGAATCAGCACAAAACGCAGCTGTCACATCACAATCGATTCATCGATCACAGGACATGCTCTAGCGCCGGAGCCCGTCTCAAGCGAGGCGACTGCCGTAAACCCGTTGCCGGCGTCAAAATAGTAGCTGATCAGGTTAGTGTCCTTGGTTCCGTACGGGATGATCGTGTCCTGGATGACGTTGCCGGCGTAGCCGATGAACGAATCGTAGACAGTTTCATCCTTGCCGACGCGGAGACCTCCAAGCTGGATCCAGGCGAAGTTCAGGGTAACCGCCTTATTGTCCTGCACGCTGAAATCAACACCGTTCACGGTCACTTTGGTGTTGCCGAAGTTGAAACGGGTCTCGGTGTAGGTCTTCAACGTGCCAAGCTCGGTTTCCTGGCCGGTCCACGTCTTCAAATTGAAGCGGGCATTCTTGTTCCAGGTCTGCTGCTCGTCACCGTCCAAAAGGTCATGTGTCGTCGCGCCATCGAGAACGCGGCCGGCGTCGCCGAAGCTGGCGTCATAGCGGATATAGCCGCCGATGCGCAGGCAGGTCTCGGTGCCGGGAATATAGAAATAGCCGGCGCCGTAGACGTCGCAAATCTTGGCGTATTCGGCGGGTTCCGGCTCGGCGACCACAACAGCGTCGGCGGCGCGCGCGCCGGAGACCGCGACGAATGCCGCGGCTGAGCCGAGAAGAAGGCTCTTGATATTCATTTTCTGACCTCTCCAGTCAAAGTTAAAAATGGCTTTGTATCCGTGGTTGAACGGCTGAACGCCTCACCCACGTCGAAAAAGGCGCGCACCGCACCCCTCTTCAGGCGGCGAACATACTCATCCTCGTTGTAGTTTCAATGACGATTGATGAAATAATCAACGTTTGTACAACAGAACAAATCCATGTTGCACAAATATTACTTATTATTTTCTTCAGAAATCTCCCGCGGCATAAACGGGACATTGTCACAATTGTACGAAAATATACTTTCAATTATCCGGCAATCAATTGTGTTCGGCGAAAATTTCTTTTTTATGCCTTCTTTTAGGAATAAACTTCCGAAGTGGGCAGAGAAATCAAGCCAACTTTACCATCGCTGCGTGCTGTGCGGCAAGAACGACTTCCGCGACCAAATCCTGTTTGAGCATTTCAATGGGAATACGTCCGGCAAGGCCGGGCGCAGGGCCGATCAGCCACGCCCAGGCACGCCGCTGATCGGGCATCGCGAATAACACTTCGTTGATACCCGGAGCCGGCCTGCCGTCGACGAACTGCGCCAGAGGAAATACATGTTTGCGGCCACCGGTGCGCAACGCAACGACCGTGCCGCTTCGCTGCCAACGATGCAGGGTCGAGCGCGATATGCCGAAATTCTCTTGCAGGAATGTCGAGCCTGCGACCCGACCGGCCCAGTCCTCGACCCGTATCGCGTCGAGGTCGCCCGCTCCGGCTAGCGGTTGGATGTCTGCCCCTCGGCCTCCGTGCGCCGTCGACAGAGGCGTCCGGGCACTGCGTTCCATAGCTTCGGCTGCCGATATCCGCACGAACCGCAACGCCATGCCGGGCAATCTTTCCTGCATGGTGTCGATCGCCCTGATGTCGGTCGGCGCAAGCAGGGCGACGGCGGCGGCAACGGCGCCGGCGACCCTGCCCGCTGCAACGATCGCATCGCTGTTCGTCACCTTGCTTTGCCGCGTCAGCGCCCGCTCGATCTCAACAGCGACGGCGTTTGCAAACTCGATCTGACGAATGGGGTCGATGCGATTCCAAGTCCTGGTCATGTCCTAAATCTGGCTGCTTGCCCGCCTGTCCAGTTTGCTCGGAAGCGGGTCTTTCGCACAGCCTATAGGCAGGGTGTATGACGGAGAGACAACGAACGGGAACCGTGCACGATCGCAGTATCGGTAGGAGTTCCAGTCGGTCTAACTGGCCGGTTTTGCATGAAATATCGGAAATTTCTCAGAACCCGCTCGGGATTTCCCGTCGCGCCGGTACCAATGAGGAACGGGTCGACCGACGTGGTCGACCCATGGCCTCCCGGAATGATTCGGCCGGCTGTTCAAGATGCAAGTCCACCGATCGGGCAGCCCGGCGACCGCTCAGAACCCTGAGGCGACCAACAGGCCGCTCGGCGGATCGCCCAAACAGGCTCAGTGCGGAAATTCGAGCCCCATTTCGCGGTAGCGCTCGGGGTCGTCGCCCCAGTTTTCACGCACCTTGACGAACAGGAAGAGGTGCACCTTCTGTTCGAGGATGCCTGCTATTTCCATGCGTGCCGCCTGGCCGATGGCGCGGATCGTCTCGCCCTTATGGCCGAGCACGATTTTCTTCTGGCTGTCGCGCTCGACATAGATGGTCTGGTCGATGCGCACCGAGCCGTCCTTCTTCTCTTCCCATTTCTCGGTCTCGACATGGGAGGAATAGGGCAGTTCCTGATGCAGCCTGAGATAGAGCTTTTCGCGGGTGATCTCGGCGGCGAGCTGGCGCATCGGCAGGTCGGAGATCTGGTCTTCCGGGTAGTACCAGGGTCCGGCCGGCAGGGTCTCGGCGAGATAGTCGAGCAGGTCCTTGCAGCCGGATCCGGTCAGTGCCGAAACCATGAAGGTGCGCTTGAACGGCACCCTTTCGTTGGCTGCCGCCGACAATGCCAGCAGCGTCTCGTGCTTGACCCGATCGACTTTGTTGAGGATCAACACCATCGGCTGCCGGACATCCTTCAGCCGCTCGAGGATGGCGTCGGCATCGCCCCGGATGCCGCGCTCGGCGTCGATCAAGAGCAGCACGATATCGGCGTCCTTGGCACCGCCCCAGGCTGTGGTCACCATCGCCGTGTCCAGCCGGCGCTTCGGCTTGAATATGCCCGGCGTGTCGACGAAGACGATCTGCGCGTTGTTGTGGGTGGCAATGCCGCGCACGATCGCACGGGTGGTCTGCACCTTGTGGGTCACAATTGACACCTTGGCGCCGACCAATTGGTTGACCAGCGTCGATTTCCCCGCATTGGGCGCGCCGATCAGCGCGACGAAGCCGGAGCGGGTGGCGGGAGCTTCTGTTGCCGGTGCTTCGGTGGCGGTCATGCGGCACTCCCCTGATTAAGCCAGACGCCTTCCCGCTGCAGAAGTGCCGCGGCTGCAGTCTGCTCCGCCTCGCGCTTGGAGCGCCCACTGCCGGTCGCCGGCGGATAGGCGCCGACCTTGACGCTGACGGTAAACAGCGGATCGTGGTCCGGTCCCTCGCGGCTGTCGATTATGTAAACCGGCACTGCGCCTGCCGCCTGATGCGCCCATTCCTGAAGTTCGGTCTTCGCATCGCGGCGGGCGGCGTCGATGGCTTGCGAGCGCGGCTGCCAGTATCTGTGGATGAAGGCACGGGCCGCTTCCAACCCGCCGTCGAGATAGAGCACGGCGATCAGTGATTCCAGTGCATCGGCGCGCAGATTGACGCGCTTGCGCCCATCAAGGCCGCGTACGTCCGAACCGGCGCGAATGAGTTCCGGCAGGCCGATCTGCTCGGCGATTTCCGCCAGGGCCTCGGCGTTGACCAGCGCGTTCAATCTCAGCGACAGCTCACCCTCGGCAGCGTCGGGAAATGCCGCCAGCAGCATATCGGCAACGATAAGGCCGAGAACGCGGTCGCCGAGGAACTCGAAGCGTTCGTAGTCGATGCCGGCATGACTGCCGCGAGCACTGGCATGGGTCAGCGCACGCTGCAGGCGCTGATGGTCGCCAAAACTGTGGCCGGTGCGCTCCCTAAGCGCCTCGGCGAGCGCATCGGCGGTCAGCCGTTTCGTCGCCGCCATGGTCCTAATTGACGAAATGGAACAGGCGCGAGGCGCGCATCAGCGACGGCCATTTCCAGATTTCGAGCGGGCTGGCGCTGCCGGCGATGGAGAAGAAGATGAGATTGGCACGGCCGACCAGGTTCTCCTCCGGCACGAAGCCGACGGTGAAGCGGCTGTCCGACGAGTTATCGCGATTGTCGCCCATCATGAAATAGTGACCGGGCGGCACCTTGAACTCTTGGGTATTGTCGCCGATCGAAGCCTGCGTCAGGTCGAGCGTGTCGTAGGTGACGCCGTTCGGCAGCGTCTCGCGATAGACATCGACCGGGTAGGGCTCTTCGGTGATGTCGTGGTTGTCGATCTGCCCGACCTTGACGCGCGGCACACCGACGTCATTGATGAACAGCTGGCCATCCTTGACCTGGATCTTGTCGCCCGGCAGGCCGACTACTCGCTTGATATAGTCGACGGAAGGGTCCGGCGGAAACTTGAACACCACCACGTCGCCGCGCTTCGGCTCGGAGCCCCAGATGCGACCCGAAAAGATGTCCGGCCCGAACGGCAGCGAATAGCGGGAGAAGCCGTAGGACCATTTGGTGACGAAGAGATAGTCACCTTCGAGCAAAGTCGGCCGCATGGAGCCGGACGGAATCGAGAACGGCTGGAACAGGAGCGTGCGGATGACCAACGCAAGCAGCAGGGCCTGGACGATGACGCTGACGGTTTCGCCAAGTCCACCGGATTTCTTCTGGGTTTTTTCAGCCACGCTCATGTCGTCCTCGATTGTGCGTTGGATGGTATAGAGTCTCGGCGCGCGCTGGGCAACGTCATGCCGGTGGTCAGATGCAATCAATGTGGCGCTTCTTCGACCGGCAACGCTTCAATGATCACAAAAGCTTGAGCGAGCGGAAAATCATCGGTGATGGTGAGGTGGATCACGGCGCGGTGTCCTTCAGGCAGGATTTCGCCCAGCCGCGCTGCCGCCCCGTTGGTCAGCGCCATGGTCGGCTTGCCGCTGGCCAGGTTGACGACTCCCATGTCGCGCCAGAACACACCCTGAGCAAGACCGGTACCCAATGCCTTGGCGCAGGCCTCCTTGGCAGCGAAACGCTTGGCGTAGGAGGCCGCACGCGCCGCGCGGTTTTCGGAGCGCGCCTGTTCGATCTCGGTGTAGATGCGTTGGATGAAGCGCTGGCCATGACGTTCCAGCGACTTCTCGATGCGTCTGATGTCGATGAGGTCGCTGCCGATACCGATAATCATTCGGCGGGAACTTCCGGCCCGGTTTTTTCAACCTTTGCCGCTCTTTCGGCCAGACGCTTGCGGCGCTGCTCGTGGAAAGTGACCATGCCCCAGCGGGTGATGCCGTAAAACAGCAGGCCGAAAACCAGGCCGAGCGGTATTGCGCCAATCGTCATCGGCTTCAGCACCGGTCCCCACAACTGCGCAAAGGAAAGATTATGCAGCATGTCGCCGAGATGCGCCGGTGGGCCATGCGCCGGCAGGTGTTCATGCAGGATCAGCTTGCCGACCTCCCAGGACGCGGCCCATAGCAGCGGAAAGGTCAGGGGGTTGCCGAAGACCGTGCCAAGTGCTGCCGCGACCAGATTGCCGGCGATCAGCCAGCACAGGATGGCGGCAATGATGAAGTGGAAGCCAAGCGGGAAAAAAGACGCGAATACGCCCGCCGCAACACCGGCGGCCACGGCATGCGGCGTGGCCCTAAGACGCAGGATGCGTTTGGAGAAATACCGCAGCGAGCGCGAGAACGAGCGGCGCGGCCACAAGTAAGTACGCACCCGCTCGAAAAAACCATCAGGCTTGCGGCGTCGAAAAAGCACTCTGTTCCTGTTCCTAGTTCCATGAATGGCTTCGCGCCGGCTTTTCCCAGCCGGGCGCGACAGCGGTCGCCGAAAGGCAACTACCACTTTGATATAGCGATGCGCTGGCCGAAGAACAACGAGGCCGACGGCATCCGATCGGTCGCCACCTTGCGGCAGCCCTGGGTATCGCCGTTCTGAACAGGGCATGATCGCGGCGAATTTGAGGAGCGCCGCTTAGGGTCGATATTCGCTGACCTCGACGAGGTTGCCGTCCGGATCGCGAAAATAGACCGACATCATCGGGCCACGGGCGCCGACACGCTCGACCGGGCCGACCTCTATGGCTACGCCATTGGCCGCGAGGCTGGCACATATCTCGGCGAGCGGCCGGGCGGCAACGAGACAGAAATCGCCTGAGCCCGGCGTCGGCGCCTTGGCCTTCGGCTCGAAGGTGCGCCCGACCTCATGCACATTGATCTTTTGCGTTCCAAGCAGCAGCGCCGTTGGTCGGTTCGGCTCGTCGAGGCGCTTGAAGCCAAGCACGCGCTGATAGAAGGCGCAGGTGTCTTCGACGGAGCGAACCGTCAGCACAAAATGGTCGATACCGGCAATCACGGCAGCGCCTCTTGACTTGTTTTTATGCATGTCGTTGTCCCAAAACCGCTACACCATCCTCGATTCAAGCCCGAGGACAAGCTTTTGGGGCGATAGGCATCAGATGTTGCGGCTTCCCGGCTTGATCGCCGGTATGGCGGCGAGCTCGGGCGGCAGCCTGTCGGCCGGATAGGCCGGAACCTCGTATTCGGCGAGCGCGATCAGCGGCACGCCGACATCGGTCTTGCCGGCTGAGCGGTCGATGATGCACGCAGCGGCGACGACCTCCGCGCCAAGTGCGCGCAGGCAGTCGATGGTTTCGCGGATCGACAGGCCGGTGGTGACGATGTCCTCGACAATGACGACGCGCGATCCCTTGGCGATCTCGAAACGGCGGAGCCTGAATTCGCCCCCTTCCCGCTCGACCCAGATCGCCGGCGCGCCTAGATGGCGCGAGGTCTCATAGGCCGGGATCAGCCCGCCGATCGCTGGGCCGACGATATAGTCGATCCTGCCGGGCACGCCAGCGCGGATCTTTTCGGCCAGCGCCTTGCACAAGCGCTCGGTCTTGTCGGCATGCATGAAAACGCGCGCCTTCTGCAGGAAGACCGGGCTGCGCAGGCCGGACGTCAGGATGAAATGCCCTTCGAGAACGGCGCCGGCCTCGCGGAAAATGCCCAGCACTTCGTCGGTGTCCATCTCTGCCTCTTCCAACACATTGGTGGTCTAGCCGTTGACGCGTCGCGCGTCGCTGACGCTCGAATTGTCCTTTAGCTGCGATAGCAGCCGGTTCAAGTGCTTCAGGTCCCACACTTCGAGATCGATCAGCATTTCGGTGAAATCGGGCGCGGTGCGCACCATCGACAAAGTGTGGATGTTGGCGTCGTTGGATGCGACGACCTGCGCAATGTCGGCCAGCGAACCCGGTGCGTTGATGGCGGTGACCGAGACGCGCGCCGGGAACCGCTCCTTGGTGCGCTCGTCAATATCCCAGCGCACGTCGATCCAGCGCTCGGGCTGGTCGTCAAAGGCCTGCAGCGCCGGCGACTGGATCGGGTAGATGGTGATACCGGTTCCCGGCTGCACGATGCCGACGATGCGGTCGCCGGGCACCGCCCCTTCCGGTGCAAAGCGCACCGGCAGGTCGCCGCGCACGCCACGGATCGGCACCGCATCGTCGCGCGGCTGGTTCTTGTCCTTGCGTGCGGCGCGGCCCGGAATCTGGAACAGCATGCCGGCGGCGTTGCGGATCTTCGACCAGCCCTCCTCGCGCTGCTTGGGCGCGACCAGCGTGACGCGCTCGTCCTTGTAGTCGGGAAACACCGCCTTCATCACGTCGGTGGAGGCAAGTTCGCCGCGACCGACCGAGGCCAGCACATCCTCGATGTCCTTGCGCGCCAGCCGGTGCAGCACCGGCTTCAGGCTTTCCTTGGTGAAGGTCTTGCCGGACCGTTCGAAGGCGCGCTCCAGAATGCGGATACCGAGACCCGAATATTGCTTGCGAATAGCGTTCTTGGTGGCGCGGCGGATGGCCGAGCGCGCCTTGCCGGTAACGACCACCGATTCCCACGCCGCCGGCGGTACCTGTGCCTTCGAGCGGATGATCTCGACCTCGTCGCCGTTCTTCAGCTCCGTCATCAGCGGCATGATGCGGCCATTGACCTTGGCGCCGACGCAAGTGTCGCCGACGTCGGTGTGGACGGCATAGGCAAAATCGATGGGCGTTGCGCCGCGCGGCAGCGCGATCAGCATGCCCTTCGGCGTAAAGCAGAACACCTGGTCCTGGAACAGCTCCAGCTTGGTATTTTCGAGGAAATCCTCGGGATTATCACCTTCGGCAAGCTGCTCGATGGTGCGCCGCAGCCAGGCATAGGCATTGGTCTCCTTCGAGATCGCATGGGCGGCACCATTCATCTTGCCGCCGGTATCTTTATAGATCGAATGAGCGGCGACGCCGTATTCGGCAATCTTGTTCATCTGATAGGTGCGGATCTGCAATTCGACGCGCTGGCGCGACGGGCCGACGATGGTGGTGTGGATCGAGCGGTAGTCGTTCTGCTTCGGCGTCGAGATGTAGTCCTTGAAGCGGCCGGGCACCATCGACCAGGTGGTGTGGATGGCGCCGAGCGCGCGATAGCAATCGTCGACCGTCTCGACAACGACGCGGAAGCCGAAAATGTCGGACAGCTGCTCGAACGACAGCGCCTTGGCCTCCATCTTGCGGAACACCGACCACGGCTTCTTTTGCCGGCTCTTGACCTCGGCCTTGATCGAATATTTGTCGAACAGCGTGGAGAGCGCTTTCTCGATCTCGGACAGTACGCCCTTGTTGCGCTCGAAGATTTCGGCGAGCCGTGCGGTGACGGCGCGGTAGGCTTCCGGATTGATGAAGCGGAAGGCAATCTCCTCCAGCTCCTCGCGCATGCCTTGCATGCCCATACGGCCGGCCAGCGGCGCGTAGATGTCCATCGTCTCTTCGGCGATGCGCAGGCGCTTGGCTTCCGGCACATGGTCGAGGGTGCGCATATTGTGAAGGCGGTCGGCCAGCTTGACCAGAAGCACGCGAACGTCTTCCGAGATTGCCAGCAAAAGCTTGCGCAGGTTCTCCGCCTGCTCGGCCTTCTTCGAAACGAGGTCGAGCTTCTTCAGCTTGGTCAGGCCTTCGACCAGCTTGCCCATTTCCGGGCCGAACAATTCGTCGATCTCGGCCCTGGTCGCCGTGGTGTCCTCGATCGTGTCGTGCAGCAAGGCAACGGCGATCGTCGCCTCGTCCATGTGCATTTCGGTGAGGATGGCGGCGACTTCGAGCGGATGCGAGAAATAGGGATCGCCGGAGGCGCGCTTCTGGTGACCATGCTTCTGCATGGCGTAGACATAGGCCTTGTTGAGCAGCGCCTCGTTGACGTCAGGCTTGTAGCGCTGGACGCGCTCGACAAGCTCATACTGACGCATCATGGGCGGGATCTCGCAATGCTGAAATGAATCATGCGCCGCACTGACGTACGGCGCATGTCATAGATAGCCACGAAACTGCCGACGCGAAAGTGTCGGCAGTTGTTGCTAAGATCAATAATCGTCGCTTTTTTCCGGCGGCACCAGACCCTCGATGCCGGCCAACAGGTCTTCTTCGGTCATGCGATCGAAGGTGACGTTGTCCTCGGCGTCGTCGGCATCGGTGGCCGCAACAGTGCTGCCGGTCTGGTCGGCAATCGCCTCGCCATCGGCTTCCGGCTCGTCGACCTCGACATGCTTCTGCAGCGAATGGATGAGATCTTCCTTGAGGTCGTCCGGCGACAGCGTCTCTTCGGCGATTTCGCGGAGCGCAACGACCGGATTCTTGTCGTTGTCGCGAGGTACGGTAATCTGCGCGCCCTGGCTGATTTGACGGGCGCGGTGACCGGCCAGGAGCACCAGCTCGAAGCGGTTGTCGACCTTGTCGATGCAATCTTCAACGGTTACGCGGGCCATGAGTTGCCCCTTTCATGCCTGGATTTGATGGAAAACAGGCGCGGTCCATAACCCGAACGCCGCCAAAATACAAGCTTTTATGGCAGTCCGCAGCTCTGACGCAGGCCGACCGCGACGATGCACCGCCGATCACAATTGCTTGCGGTGCCGCATGACGCCTTGGATTGCCGTAAAACTGGCGTTATCTCGAACGATGAAGGCCAACAGCTCTATTATCAGACCGGCCGATAGTCGCCACGCATTTAGACGACCGCTTATTTCGAAAAAGGACATTTTTCCATGTTCGATCCTCGTGAAAAAATCGCTCTCTTTATCGACGGCGCCAATCTCTACGCCACCTCGCGCGCGCTGGGCTTTGACATCGACTACCGCAAACTTCTGTCGAGCTTCCAGAAACGCGGTTACCTGCTGCGCGCTTATTACTATACCGCGCTGGTCGAGGATCAGGAATACTCCTCGATACGGCCGCTGATCGACTGGCTCGACTATAACGGCTTCAAGGTGGTGACCAAGCCGGCCAAGGAATTCACCGACTCGACCGGTCGGCGCAAGATCAAGGGCAATATGGATATCGAGCTGACCGTCGATGCGCTGGAGCTTGCCGATGTCGTCGACCATTATGTCATCTTCTCAGGCGACGGCGATTTCCGCACGCTGGTCGAGGCGCTGCAGCGGCGCGGGCGCAAGGTGTCGATCGTCTCGACCATGGCCTCGCAACCGCCGATGATCTCCGACGATCTGCGCCGCCAGGCCGACCATTTCATCGACTTGATGACGCTCAAGAATGAAGTCGGCCGCGATCCGTCGGAGCGGCCGGTGCGCCGGCCCGAGCCGGCCGAAGTCGACGAGGAAGACTATTGACGGTCGTCGCCTTGACCGCGCCCCTGGTCGTCTCGCCGGAGCCCGATCGCAACTGCCCGCTTTGTCCGCGGCTGCACGACTTCATCGCGCAATGGCGGCAGCGCGAGCCGTCCTGGTTCAACGCGCCGGTGCCGACCTTTTTGCCACCGGAAGGCGAGGATGCGGTGCGCTTGCTGATCGTCGGGCTGGCGCCTGGCCTGCGCGGGGCGAACCGGACGGGGCGCCCCTTCACCGGCGATTATGCCGGCGACCTGCTCTACAACACGCTGATCGCGCACGGCTTTGCGCGCGGCGAATTCACGGCGCGACCAGATGACGGGCTGGAGCTTGTCGGTACGGCGATTACCAATGCTGTGCGCTGCGTGCCGCCGGACAACAAGCCGGTTGGCGCCGAGATAGCGACCTGCCGGACGTTCCTGGTGCCGACGATCGCGCGGTTTCCAAACCTGCGCGCTGTGCTGGCGCTGGGCTCGATCGCGCACCAGTCGACCGTGCGGGCGCTCGGCCAGCGCGTCGCCGTCTATCCGTTCCGGCACGGCGGCCAGCAGCAGGCCAACGGTGTCACGCTGTTTTCCAGCTACCATTGCTCGCGCTACAACACCAATACGGGCGTGCTGACGGAAGCGATGTTCGTCAACGTCTTCAGCCAGATAGAAACTTTTCTGAAGACATAGAGTCGGGCGCGGCCCGCCAGCGTACAAGGCTTAGATTCGGGCAATCGCGAACAACCAGGCCAAGAGATCCAGCAACCATAGAAACAGTGCGAACTGCAGCGCGACGCGCAGGCGTTGAATGATCCGCCAATTGCTGGCCATGTCGGATTTGATGCGCAACGTAAGCGCCCGATGCATCCCATCCACGGTTGCGGGAGGATCCTGATCGACGAAGTCCTGGAGCAGCTGCTCTGGATCGAAACGGAACGTATAGTTGTAATATGGCCACAACATAATCGCGACCGAGCAGTCCGATAAGAAAAAGCAATGTCAGCGCCAGCCAGTCCCAAGGCCCTATGCCATCCAGGAGCGCCCTGCCTCCAAGGAGAGAACTCGCGAACGCAGTTGCGAAAATCAGATTTCCAGCGCGCGTATTGAGACTTTCAACCACGCCCTGCTGGTGTTGGAGGCCGCGCCCGCCTCCGCGTAGACAAATGCCAAGCGGGGATCGCCGCCGTCCGTCGCAGCAGGCGGGGCGTTGCTGTCTTTGGCTGATGAAGGGCGCTCCGGCATCAAATGTACTTAGCACGGTGCCGCCTGCGATATGAATAGCTACATTTGCGAAGGCTTCGTCGTTCCGTCTTCGCGCCACTGAGGCTGCTCTCGCTGGACAGGAATAGCGTCAATCCGACGACATCGCTTCAGGCCCTGCGGCAAACAACGCGGCCAGCGTCGCCGGCCCACCCTGGAGAACATTCAGGTCGACGTCGCCGCTGATGCCGTCGACGCGGCCCCGGTTGTGGTACTGCCAATAGATCCAGTCGTCGTGGCCTGGCCGCAGCGCCAGCGAACGCAGCCAGCGCGGGCGGCCGGCTATCTGCCCGGCATAGGCTTGCGCCGCCTCATCGGTCACATAGAGGATCGCCGTCTTGCCGAACGCTGCCTCCACGGGGCCGAGGAAGGCGGCGAGTTCGGCGCTCAGCTGTTCGGGGGTTGGCCGCTGCGGGCAATTGCCGCCGAATTCGATGTCGACCACCGGCGGCAGCAAAGGCTGATCACGCGGCACCACCGAGATGAAATTGCGTGCCTGATCGGCACCCGGCCTGCAGAAGGTGAAGAAATGATAGGCACCGACGACAAGGCCGGCGGCGCGGGCCGCGCGCAAATTGGCGGCGAAGACATCGTCGACATGGTCGCCGCCTTCAGTTGCCTTGATAATTGCGAACGCGACATCGTCGGCGGCAACACGCCGCCAGTCGATCTGCCGCTGATGGTGAGAAACGTCGATGCCCCTGACCGGATATTTGCCGCGATCCGGAGAAAACGTCTGAAAGTAGGTATAGCCGCCGGCCAGGACGAGGCCCGCCAGGAGCAGACTGGCCGCGCCCCACAAGACGATCCGGTTTTTCAAACGAGACCTATCCCTATTGGTCCGCCCTGCCCTCCGCTATGGCTCCGGGCGTTCGTCGCTCGAAAAGCCAAATCGTTGGCTTTTCGTCCGCTTCGCGGACCGCTCCTCACCCTCGCTCTTTCAGCAGCCGGCCCTTCTCGCGCGACCAGTCGCGCTGCTTTTCGGTCTCGCGCTTGTCGTGCAGCTTCTTGCCGCGGCCAACGGCGAGCAGCACCTTCGCCCGCCCTTGGTCGTTGAAATAGATTTTTAGCGGCACCAGCGTCATGCCTTCGCGGTCGACGCTCTGCGACAGCTTGGCCATCTCGCGCTTGTTGAGCAGGAGTTTGCGGCGGCGGCGCGGCTCGTGGTTGAAGCGGTTGGCCTGCAGATACTCCGGCAAATAGGAGTTGATCAGCCAGATCTCGCCGCCCTCGACCGAAGCGTAGCTGTCCTGGATGTTGGCCTGGCCCTGGCGCAGCGATTTAACCTCGGTGCCGGTCAGCACCAGGCCGGCCTCGATCGTGTCGAGCACCTCATAGGAAAACCGCGCCTTGCGGTTTTCCGCAACGGTCTTGTTGTTGGGATCGGCTTTTCTGACTTGATTCATGATGCGGAGAGGTGGCGCCTCATCCCTAGTTTATCAAGCCGGCGTGCTTCATCGCCGCGTCGATCTTCTCGGCGGTCGACGGCTCGACCGTCATCAGCGGCGAGCGCAGCACGTTCTCGACCTTGCCCAGCTTCGACAGCGCATATTTCGCGCCGGAAACGCCGGGTTCCAGGAAAATCGCCTTGTGCAGCGGCAACAGACGGTCCTGCAGGTCGAGCGCCTTGACGCTGTCGCCGGAAAGCGTCGCCTCCTGGAATTCAGCGCAGAGCCTGGGCGCGACATTTGCCGTCACCGAGATACAGCCGACGCCGCCATGCGCGTTGAAGCCGAGCGCCGAGGCGTCTTCGCCGGAGAGCTGGATGAAATCCTTGCCGCAGGTGGCGCGCTGCTCCGAAACCCGCTCGACCTTGCCGGTGGCATCCTTGACGCCGACGATGTTCTTGAAGTCGTGCACCAGCTGGCCCATCGTTTCCGGGCTCATGTCGATCACCGAGCGCGGCGGAATGTTGTAGATGATGATCGGCAGGCTGGTCGCCTTGGCGACGGCGGCGAAATGCGCATAGAGGCCGCGCTGCGTCGGTCTGTTGTAATAGGGCGTGACGACAAGGGCCGCGTCGGCGCCCGCCTTCTCGGCATACTGGACCAGGCCAACCGCCTCTTCGGTGTTGTTGGAGCCGGCGCCGGCGACGACCGGAATCCGTCCCTTGGCGACCTCGATGCAGACCTTGACGACTTGGCGGTGCTCGTCGTGCGACAGCGTCGGCGACTCGCCGGTGGTGCCGACCGGGACCACGCCCGTGGTGCCTTCGGCGATCTGCCAGGCGATGAACGCGCGAAAGGCTTTCTCGTCGAAACGGCCGCTCTTTTCGAATGGTGTGACGAGCGCGGTCAGCGAGCCTCTCAGCATGTCGTCCAACTCCTTGGGACTAGCGCATGACCAGGAAAATCGCAGTCGATTTTCGCTGGGGATCATGCACCAAATTTAAAGTGCTACAGCGTCCTTTGCGCGTCTGAGAAGACGCACGGTTTTGTCGTGCGCGCCTTCTAGCCGAAAGCGAAGCGGCGCACCATAGTCTCGACATTGTTGCGCGGCAAGCATTGCGCCAGCAATCGCAATTCGAACGTCCTCGACAAGGTTTTCTTTACGGGCCCTTCATCACAGACGAATAGGCTTCAATTCGTCTGTGCCTGCTGTAACGTCGAAGAACAGGAAATGACCAGATCCATGCCGACCAGGCGGCCTCATCTTTTCGCGCTTCTCGGCGCGATCGTCGTGCTGATTCCCGGCGCGGCGATCGGCAGCAGCGTCGATGTGCAGGTCACGTCGGCGATCCCGATGACGGAGCCGCAGAACGATGCGCTGCAGCAGTCCCCGTCGCTGTCCGCCAGCGTCGCGGCGCTGAAGAGCGGTCTCGATGCGCTGGCGGCAAACGACATTCAGCGCGCGCGCCAGGTGCGCGAGGCGCTGCCGGCCAAGTCGCTCGACCGGCACATCCTTGCCTGGGCGATCGCGCTCTATGGCGGCGACCAGGTGCCGAGCGGCGACATCGCCGATGCGGCAAAGATGCTGCCGAACTGGCCGGGTACGATCGCCTTGCGCAAGAACAGCGAGCGCGCGCTCTATCGCGAGAACCCGACGCCGCAGATCGTGGTGCGGGCGTTCGACGGCAGCCAGCCGCTGACCTTCGAGGGCGTGGTGATCCTTGCCCGCTCCTATGTAGCGCTAGGCGATACCAAGGCGGCGCGCTCGGTGCTGTCGCCATTCTGGCGCACCGAAAAGCTCGAAGCCGGGGACGAGGCGGCGGTCATCCGCGAGTTCGGTGCGCTGATCCCGGCCGCCGACCATCGCTTCCGCATGGAGCGCATGTTCTATGCCGACCGGGTCGCTTCGGCGCTGCGCGTCGCCGGTCTCGCCGGCGCCCAGCAATTGGCCGACGCCTGGGCGGCCGTCAGCAAAGGCGACAAGAACGCAGCCAAGCTGCTGAAGGCGGTGCCGGCAGCGCAGCGGGCGGCCGGCTATCTCTTTGCCGAAGCCGAATATCTGCGCAAGCAACAGAAATTTTCCGACGCCGCCGCGCTGGTGATGAAGGCGCCGGGCGACCGTGACGCTCTGGTCGATGCGGATGCCTGGTGGGTCGAGCGCCGGGTGCTGTCGCGCGAGCTGGTCGACCAGGGCGACATGAAGACCGCCTACAGAATAGTCGCCGCGCATGCCGCCGAAAGTCCCGCCAATGCCGCCGAGGCGGAGTTCCATGCCGGCTGGTACGCGCTGCGCGGCCTCAACGACCCCAGCACCGCCACCAAGCATTTTGCGCGAATCGCGGAGCTCGCCCAGGCACCGATGTCGCTGTCGCGCGCCTATTACTGGCTCGGCCGCGCCGCCGAAGTCGGCGGCCCCGGCAATGCCAAGGATTATTTCAGCCGCGCCGCCAGCTACGGCACGACCTTCTACGGCCAGCTCGCCGGCGAGCGCGTCGGCCGGCAGACCCTCAACATCGTCTATCCCTCGCCAAGTGCCGGCGACCGCCGGAATTTTGCCACCCGCGAGGCGGTCAGCGCCATCAAGCGGCTGCAGGAGGCCGGCTATGACCGCTACGCCGAAACGCTCTATCGCGACCTTGCCGGGCAGCTGACCAGCCCCGGCGAACTGGCGCTGCTTGCGGTGTTGGCGGAAAGACAGGGCAACCATTTCATGGCGCTGAAGGTCGGCAAGATCGCCGGTGCGCGTGGCATCGACGTCGGCGCGCTGTCGCATCCGCTCGGCGTCATTCCCGACACCGCCAACATCTCCGGCTCGGGCAAGGCGCTGGCCTATGCGATTGCCCGCCAGGAAAGCGAGTTCAACATCGGCGCCGTCTCCAGCGCCGGCGCGCGCGGACTGCTGCAACTAATGCCGGGCACTGCCAAGCAATTGGCGAAGAAGGCCGGCATGACATTTTCTCAGGCCCGGCTGACCACCGATGCCGGCTACAATGCGACGCTGGGCGCTGCCTTTCTCGGCGAGCAGCTCGGCCGCTTCGACGGCTCCTACGTGCTGACCTTCGCCGGCTATAATGCCGGCCCCACCCGCGCCGCCCAGTGGGTGGCGAAATACGGCGATCCGCGCGGCAAGGACGTCGATGCCGTCGTCGACTGGATCGAACGGATTCCCTACACGGAAACAAGAAGTTACGTCCAGCGCGTGATGGAGAATTACGAGGTCTACAAGATGCGTATCTCCGACAAATACGACATTGTCGGAGATCTGGTGAACGGCCGAGGCTGACGACGGGGCGTCAGGCGAGGCTGGCGATCCTTCGCGCCCTCGCCTTTAGCAACCGGCATAATCCAGTGGGAGCCAAGTCGAAATGTCGCGCGGGTTTTCCGATTTCTTCTACGCCGCGCCGGACGGGCTGTCCCTGCACGCCCGCATCTACGGCGAAGCGAATTCCGGCCATTGGCCAGTCGTTTGCCTGCCCGGCCTGACCCGCAATTGCGGTGATTTCCACGAGCTGGCGCTTTATCTGTCGACGCAGGCGAAGCGCAGGGTCGTTGCCTTCGACTATCGCGGGCGCGGGCAGTCCGCCTACGATGCCGATATCGGCCATTACAATATCGGCATCGAAGCTGGCGATATTCTCGCCGGGCTGGCGGCGCTGAGCATTGAGGAGGCTGCCTTCATCGGCACGTCGCGCGGCGGACTGATCATCCATGTGCTCGGCGCGATGCGGCCGGCCGTGCTGAAGGCCATCATCCTCAACGACATCGGCCCGGTGATCGAGCCGCAAGGTCTCGCCCATATCCGCTCCTATCTCGACCCCACGCCCGGGCCGAAGGCGTACGCAGAGGTGGTCCGCGGCCTGCGAAGCACCCATGGCGCGGATTTTGCGGCGCTGACCGATGCGGATTGGGAGCGGATGGCATCAGCCCTCTACCGCGAGACCGAGGAGGGATTTCTGCCCGATTTCGATCCGAAACTGGTCGAGACGCTGGCGGGCCTCGACCCCAGCCGGCCGCTGCCCGATCTGTGGCCGCAGTTCGACGCGCTGGCGGCGATCCCGATGCTCGTCATACGCGGCGCCAACTCGAAGCTGCTGTCGGCCGAAACACTCGAGCAGATGCGGACGCGCCATACCGATATCGAGACGATCACCGCCGACGGCCAGGGGCATGCACCATTCCTCGAGACCGGCAACCTGCCGGGCAGGATCGCTGGTTTTTTCAATCGAGCCGAGCGGCGGGGCGGCTGGAAGTAAAACTCGACGGGGTGAAGTAATTCAGGCGCTCGTTTTGCGTCGGTCAAAGCATTCTGGCAGCGATTGACAGTTCCGCTTGCAATTTTGGGGAATAATTTTTTCCATGTCGGCGCTGCCCCTCATCCGCCTGCCGGCACCTTCTCCCCGCATAGCGACGGGGAGAAGGGGATGGCCGCAACGCTCGAGATTAGCGAAATCTTTCGTGAAGGCGCCTTTCTCCCCGTCACTCTACGGGGAGAAATGCCCGGCAGGGCAATGAGGGGCGGCGCAAACCTGAGCGGCTGCCTGATATCAAGCCGTCAGGATTTGGCGCTTCTCTTCGCGGGCTTTGGGGCCTTGCTTGCGACCGGCTCGCTTTTTGGTTCGCGTCTTGCCGGAGGTGGAGAAGACAAAGGACTTGCCCCGCCACTGTCCGCGCCACTGCACCGCGGCGTCTCCAGCACGGTGACGCAGCCATCGAGGTCGTTGGTGGCCAGATGCGCATAGCGCATGGTCATCGACAGCGTCTGGTGACCGAGCCACATCTGTACGCGCCTGATGTCGATGCCGCCCTGGACGAGACGCGAGGCGCAAGTATGGCGCAATATATGCGGCACGACCTGATCGTCGGCGCCAAGCCCGACTTCGGCCTTAGCATCGTTCCAGATGGCGCGAAACTGCGCCTGGCTGAGCTTGGTGAACGGGCCTTTGGGCCGGCGGCCCTCGCTGGCCGGCAGCTTGATCACCTCTTTTACCCGCTCGGTCATCGGAATGGTGCGGCTGCGGCCGGATTTGGTGATCCAGAAACTGACGCGGTGCTCCTGGATATCGTTCCAGATCAAGCCCAGCGCTTCGCCCAGGCGGCAGCCGGTGTCGACCAGAAAGACGGAAAGCCGATAAGCGTCCTCGCTGCGGCTCTTGATGGCGGCGAACAGCCGGGCCTCCTCGTCCCTTTCGAGGAAACGAATCCGTCCCGCCCGCTCCTTCTGGCGGCGGAACTCGGGCAGGCTGTGGATATCCCCCATCTTGTGGGCCTTGCGCAGCAGTTTGCTGAGGGCAGCCATCTTCCGATTGATGGTTGCGTTACTGTTGCCGCGCTGGCGCAAGGTGCCGATAAGGTTGTCGAGGGTGCTTTGGTCAAAGGCGCTGAAACGCTCCCCGAGGAGAATCTCGTCTATTTCGCCGATGAAAGAGCTGACATTGTATTTATGCCGCCCGTCATCCCAAAGTACGTCCCGGTATGCTGAAAAAAGTTCTCCAATCCTATGCGACTTTACTTCTCGTATCTTGTTGTAACTGTATTTTATCTTTGCAGTTTGAGAAGAAAACATCGAAAAATGATCAGAGGTTCCTCCCTCTTGAATCGCATCGTTCGTCATTATTCGCCACACCCCCGGGTGGATAGGCCTAGACCTACCTGCTTGGCGGTGCCCTTTCAAGAGTTTTAAGCGTTGCGGCCGATTTCATCCACCAGCGGCGGATCCCAACGACATCGTTCCACAACCCTGTTCAGCCACCGAACCCCCTTTTTCCTTCTGTTTGCTACCAGTCGCGAAAACAAAAACAGCCCGGACGTTAAAGCGCCCGGGCTGGATTTCACTTGCCTTAAGTCCAGCCCTTAGAACGAGCGCTGGAAGCGGAGGAAGCCGCCAACGGCGTTTTTCTTGTCCGCCGGGATGCCGGTCCAGTTGTATTCATAGGGACCGATGCCGTCGAAGCTTGAGACCTTATGGCTGTTGTGAGCATAGTCCACTTCGGCCGTGATCGTGAAGCCGGGAACGATGTCGTAGGCGATATTGGCCGCGACGCCAGCTTCCTTGGCTTCGTCATACGACGCCTGAAGGTTGAACGAGGTCTTCTCGTTGATGGTGTAAGTACCACCGCCCCAGACTGCCCAGTTACCGCCCCACTGCTTGTAGTAATTGCGCGGAGCGTTGTCGTCAGTGCCGTAGCCGGCCATCAAGAACAGCGACAGGTTCTGCATCGGCGTCACGTCGAGGCGAACCTTGCCGGCCCATTCTTCCAGGCTGCTGTCATAGGCAACAACACCGCTGATGGATCCCCAACCCTGCGTGTACTTCACGCCGCCAACTACATACGGAACATAGCTGTCGATCGAGTCGTGACCGAAATTGAGGGCGCCACCGTCAACGACAAAGCCTTCACCGGTTTCCAACGAAGCCACCGCCGAGAAGCCGTTGCCGGCATCGAAGTAATACTGGACGACATTGGTGTCGAACCCGCCGTAGGGAACGATCGTATCCTGAATGACGTTGCCGGCGTAGCCGGTGAACGTATTGAAGGCTGTTTCGTCCTTACCGACGCGAAGACCACCGAGCTGAACCCAGGCGAAGTTCAGCGAAACGCCTCTGCTGCCAAAGTCGGAAAAGCCGGTGTCGTCATAGTGACCCGTTCCCCAGTTGAACCGGGTCTCGGTGTAGGTCTTCAAGGTGCCCATCTCGGTTTCCTGGCCGGTGTAGGTCCTCAGCGTGAAGCGAGCCTGCTTGTAATAGCCGTCGTTGACGTTGTCTTCGCCATTCAAGGCATCCTTAAGGTCCTGGTACCTGGCGCCGTCGAACGAGCCAGCCTGGCCAGCGCTGATGTCATAACGGACATAGCCGCCGATGCGCAGGCAGATTTCGGTGCCGGGGATGTAGTAGTAACCAGCGCCGTAGACGTCGCAAATCTTGACGTATTCAGCGGGTTCCGGCTCGGCGACGACGACGGCGTCGGCGGCGCGCGCACCGGAAACTGCGATCAGTGCCGCAGCGGAGCCGAGAAGAAGGCTCTTGATGTTCATTTTCTGACCTCCAGTCAGAATCGAGGGCGGAGGTCGACGAAAAGCAGCTCGTTGGGCCGTTTTTATTTACATTTCAAACAGATAAGTCCTAAGTCCGTCAGTGAGGCCCTGTTGGCCAAAAACGTTTACTCGCAAAGGCCTTGCCCGAACCGGTCTTGAAATATCGCTCGAGTTGCCGTGCGTTGGCCTCGGTTTCAACCCCGATGTAGGCCTTCAAGATTACAGGCAGATAAGCCTTAGTCGAAGTCACATGGCCGGATCGGTGCGTATCAAAACGGCGTCGAAGATCGTTGGTCGATCCGACATAAACATCGCCGTTACGGAGTTGCAGGAAATAGACGTACCACATGGTCCCCCTACGCTACTTCGTAGCTTCGGGCGACACCCTACGCCCAAAATGCCGTTTAGGGGGGCCAGCCACCCGAAGCCCGCAGGGCGTAGGGTGGCGGAGAGGATGGGATTCGAACCCACGAGAAGCTTTTGACCTCTACTCCCTTAGCAGGGGAGCGCCTTCGACCACTCGGCCACCTCTCCGTTGCGCCGGTGGATAAAGAAAAGCGCCGGCACAATCAACAAGCTGGCGCTATTATCCTTGAAAAATCGACCCTTCGCCAAAGCGCCGCCCAGCGATATGGCGATTCTGCGGCAATTCCCTGGTTCGCGACTCGGGCCATGGTCACATTTCGGGCCGACCATCGCCGGAATCCGCCGTTCGCAACGGCTTGCCAAGGGCTGTTGGTTAACGGGAGCTTTCGGAGTGAGGCCAAATCGTGTCATTTGTGCAACAACGCCGGGGTATAGCGTCAACACAAACCTTTTGCCGGTACGATCGTGGTTGAACGCCGTCGTCTCATGGGTAATGTCGGGTTTGAAGGAGCGGCGCGGTGCGCATCTTTTTCGGTAGTGGGGATGGGGCAGGGAACGCTGTCCTTCAGCAAAGAATACCCAGACCCGTTTTTTAACTTTTGACTGGAGGTCAGAAAATGAACATCAAGAGCCTTCTTCTCGGCTCCGCTGCGGCACTGATCGCAGTTTCCGGTGCGCGCGCCGCCGACGCCGTCGTCGTCGCCGAGCCGGAACCCGCTGAATACGTCAAGATTTGCGACGTCTACGGCGCTGGCTACTTCTACATCCCCGGCACCGAAACCTGCCTGCGCATCGGCGGCTACGTTCGTTACGACATCGGCGTCGGTGACGTTGGCTCGTTCGACGGTGCAAAGACCACCGATCAGCAGGACGGCGACTCGCAGGATACCTACTACAAGCACGCCCGCTTCACGCTGAAGACCTGGACCGGTCAGGAAACCGAGCTCGGCACCTTGAAGACCTACACTGAGACCCGTTTCAACTGGGGTAACCACAACGATTACCTTGATGACAACTTTAATGGCGGAACGAGTGTTTCGCTGAACTTCGCCTGGGTCCAGCTCGGTGGTCTCCGCGTCGGTAAGGACGAATCGGCCTTCGATACGTTCATCGGCTACGCCGGCAACGTCATCCAGGATACGCTGGTCCCCTACGGCGGCTTCGACACCAACGTCGTCCAGTACTATTTCGATGCGGGCAACGGCTTCTCGGCCGTGGCCTCATTGGAAACCGGTTCGGGCAGTGCCGCTGCGGATCCTGGCATTTTCCAAGACAGCAACAGCGGCAATGATTCCATCGACAGCTATGTTCCGTATGTAGTCGGCGGTATCAAATACACGCAGGGCTGGGGCTCGATCACCGGCGTCGCCGCCTACGACAGCACCTGGGAAGAGTGGGCCGGCAAGGTTCGCCTCGACGTGACGCCGATACAGAACCTGACACTGTTCGTCATGGCCGGTTACGGTTCGGACGACAACATCGACCGCAACTTCTACAAGCAGTGGGGCGGCAACTGGGCAGTATGGGGTGGTGGTACCTACACCATCAACGAGAAGACCTCGTTGAACCTCCAGGCATCGGTTGACGACGACAAGAACTACGGCGTCGCTGCGAACGTAGCCTACGATATCGTTCCCGGTTTCACGATCACTGCCGAAGTCGATTGGGCCCACGACGGTCAGTTTGACAAAGCCTACGATCGCAACTGGACCAATGCCGACGACAAGGACAGCATCGGCGGCATGCTCCGCTTCCAGCGCTCGTTCTGACGAACTGAGCCTGATTGAAATCTAACCCGGCGGGCAACCGCCGGGTTTCTTGTATTACAGCGGCGCGACCATCAAGTCGCGTGACACATGGCGCCGCAAATATGGGCCGCGATCATTTCTCTGTCGGTGCCTAGAAATTCTGCATGCTGGAACTCAGCCGGAACCTGCGGTCCACGCAATGTGGACTGCCAGCTCCAAATCAAATCTCGGCGAGGTCGCCAAGCGACCGGATCAGCGGCTGGATTGTGCCCTCATACTTTTTCCAGCGCTTGACCGATGATGTATAGATCGGCTGCCGCACCTGCCAGCGGCTGGGGGTATTGACCGACCTGTCCTTCTCGAAAAAGCGCAGGCAGGAATCATCCCAGGGCAATCCAAGATGATCGATGAGACGGCGCGACTGCGTCTCCTGATCCGCGATCAACATCTCGTAGTGGTTCTCGAAAATACGTCCCGGCATGATCTTATCCCAATGCCGCATCAAGCGATCATACTCGCGATAATACAACCCGAGCATCTCAAGGTCGGCGTTGTAACTGTGATCCTTGGTGAAATTCAAGACGAAGCACGAGACGCAATTGTCGATGGCATCGCGGCGGCAATGAACGATGCGCGCGTTGGGAAAGAGAATTCCGATCAAGCCGACAAGCTCGAAATTATGAGGCATCTTGTCGACGATGCGGAGCGCTGCAGGCGCGTGTTGACGCAGATAGGACAGATATTCTTCGGCCAGCGCTCTCGACCGATCCTTCGTTATCGACATGATCGAACTGTGCAAGGCCTCATTCGTCTCCATTCTGAAACCAATCAAGCCCGCCATTCGCCGTAACTTCGTAAGCTCCCCGGCGCCATGAACATTTGGGTGGCTCGCGCAGATTTGCTCGGTCAGCGTCGTCCCCGACCGGGGCATGCCCAGCACAAACACAGGCACTTCGGACGGACTGCCGTGGCCAGCCTTGGCTTCCAGCAATGACGGGCTGAATATCTCGATCATGGAATCGACATAGCGGCGGAAGGACTCTAGGTCGAAACCACGGCCAGCGGCCTTTTTTGCCTTCTGGAAGTGATCCATCGCCTCTTCATAACGCTGAAGATCGTTCAGCACTTTGCCTGCGGCGTGATGGAGCTGCGATGCAACATCCGGGTCAAGCTTGGGATTGGAGAGTTCGCTCAGGATAAAGTCGAGCTCGGCAGGTTTTTCGGTGAACTTGCGCGTGTCGACCAGGCTATTGTAGGCCTCTCCAACATCGACGCGACGTTCGATTGCCTGCTTCAGATACGCTCCGGCTTCGTCCATGCGACCGACGCTGGTGAGTGCAGCAGCCAGACCTGTCCGGACCATGGGATGATCGCTGTTGATCTTTAGCGCCTTCTCGTAAAGGGGCAAAGCCATCTCGGCCTTGTCGAAGTTGACGTAGGCACGCGCCAGTCCGCAAAGCGCTTCCACCAGATCGGGCTTCAATTCACAGGCGCGCTGCAGGTGCCCGATCGCAAGCAAGCTGTCGCCGAGCTTCAGACCGACCTCTCCCAGGCTGAGGTGGAAATACGGATTTTGGGGTGCGTGGCTTGCCGCCCGCGCGAAATACTGGAGAGCCAACTCGTCATCGACACCTAACCCCAGCGTGCCGAGGATGTATAGGGAAAGCGGGTGGTTGGGCGTGCGGGCGAGAACGCGATGGCATAATTCCTCCGCCTCCGGGAGCCGCTTGGCTTGCTGAAGTTCGAGCGCCTGTCGCAGCAGCATGTCGTCAGCTTGCGCGCGCGACGGCGGTTTCACTTTCGGCGGCTGCACTTTCGGCGTCGGGCGAGACTTTATATGCTTGGACCAGGCAGGCGGCAGTCGGTTGCTCATCATGTCTCGCTAGCAAAATGATCCGCGAGAATCCAGCCTAACTGTTCCCGCCGGCCGCGGAACTTGCGCCAGCCAAGCCGGCAGGTTAGCAAGAGGCCCCTTTCGAACGAGCCTTTGCCATGCGCCTGCGCCCTCCCCTTACGCCGCTTATCGCCGCCCTTCCCTCTACGGTGCCGTTTGTCGGCCCGGAGGCGCAGGAGCGTGATCGCGGCCGCGCCTTTCGCGCCCGCATCGGCGCCAATGAGAGCAGCTTTGGCCCCTCCCCGCGCGTCGTTGCCCGCATGGCCGAGATTGCCGGGGACATGTGGATGTATTGCGACCCCGACAACCACGATCTGAAGGTGGCCGCCGCCGGGCATCTCGGCGTCGGCGCCGAAAACGTTGTCGTCGGCGAAGGCATAGACGGGCTGCTCAGCCTGGTGGCGCGCATGTATGTGGCGCCCGGCGACGCGGTGGTGACCTCGCTCGGCGCCTACCCGACCTTCAACTTCCATATCGCCGGCGTCGGCGGCCGGCTGGTCGCGGTGCCTTACGAGAACGACCGGGAAAACCTCGACGGCCTGCTGGCGGCAGTCGCCAGGGAGAAGGCGCCGCTGGTCTACCTGTCCAACCCGGACAATCCGATGGGCAGCTGGTGGGAAGCGTCTGAGCTCAGCCGCTTCATTGAAGCCTTGCCGGAAACCACCATGCTGGTGCTTGACGAGGCCTATGGGGAATTAGGGCCAGCCTCAGCGCTGCCGCCGATCGATGTGGCGCGGCCGAACGTCATCCGCATGCGCACCTTTTCGAAAGCCTATGGACTGGCGGGCATACGCTGCGGCTATGCGGTGGCCGAAGCCCAGGTGATTCGCGATTTCGAGAAGATTCGCAACCACTATGGCGTCAGCCGCATGGCGCAGATCGCCGGTGTCGAGGCGCTTGCCGATCAAGACTGGCTGGAGGGCGTGGTGGCGCGGGTCGCCGCCGGCCGCCTGCGCATCGCCGGAATAGCCGAGGCGAACGGGCTGAAGCCGCTGGCTTCGGCGTCCAATTTCGTCACCATCGATTGCGGCCGCGACGGCGCCTTCGCGCTGAAGGTGTTGCAGGCGCTGTTGTCGCGCGACGTGTTCATCCGCAAGCCGATAGTGCCGGTGCTCGACCGCTGCATCCGGGTCAGCGTCGGCCTCGACCACGAGCTCGACATTTTTGCCGAGGAACTGCCGGGCGCACTGGCGGCAGCACGGGGGAACTGAGGGGCGCAACGCCCCGATTCCAGTGCTGCCCGCTATTTCTCCCCGAGCAGGCGCATGACCCGTTTCAGCGCATCCGATAGTTCGGCAGCCTGTTCATCGGCCAGACCGGCCGTCAGTCGGGCGAGATCGCGATCCGCCGCAGCCTGAAGCCTGGCGAGTTCCGCATTGCCCTGAGCGGTCAGCGACACGACGTGTCGACGCCGATCGGCTGGGTCGGTGCATGTCTCGGTCAGGCCGGCGGCGGCGAATTTCCTCAGGACGCGTGTGACATAGGCCGGATCGAGCCGGAGTTCGGCAGCGATTTCGGAGGCCGCCGGCCCGAGATCGAGGTGGAACGCCCGCGCAAGAAACCCTGCCTACCGTCGCTGTTGGCGGCAGCACGGGATCGGTGGCCCAATTCGAACAGCAGCCTCGCCTCGCCCAGCGTATAGGCGCTGTGCGTCAAGGTCTCGTCGAGCAGCCCAATCAGGCACGTATAGTAGCGGTTGAAGCCGCGGATCTCGGTAACAAGGGCATTCCGTTCGGCCGGCATGTCGACCTCCTTCGGGGGAAGACCGCTCCCGTCGAACTATGATCGCCTATTATTTGACTTAGTCAATCATTTGATGGAGCACGCCGCCTGTCTCGCAATGCGAAGCTGGCGAACCGCGACCGGGAGAGACCTTCGATCCACGCTGCGCGGTTGAATTTGCATGGCGATGCGCCAGACTCGACTCAAAGGATGGAGAGCGCGATGAACGACCGGACGGTGCAGGTACGCATATATGGCAAGGTGCAAGGCGTCAGCTACCGGGTTTGGGCGCGGCGCGAGGCGTCTGGACTTGGCCTTGCCGGCTGGGTGCGCAACGAAGTTGACGGCTCGGTGACAGCCTTGATTGTAGGGACCGATGCGGCGGTCTCCACAATCATCCAACGGCTTTGGCAAGGGCCGCCAGGGGCAACGGTTTCGAAGGTTGACGTCGAGGAGATCGAGGCTCGCGACATGTCCGCGGGTTTCAGGATTGTTGCCTAGCAAGGCATGATCCTGCTCATTCGCTTCCCTCGCACAAAATCTCTACGGTGCAGATACAAGGGGCAGCGCAAACCTGACGCGATTGCCCTGCCCGGACATGGCTCGGCCCTTGAATTAATTGAACGTTTGTTTTATTATGTCGTGAAAGGTGGCTATCGTGGCGCGCACGACCGGTTCCGACGGCGAAAAGACCGAAGCTGCGGTCCGCGAGGCGGCGGTCAGCCTGATTGCGTGCCTTGGCTATGAGGCGATGTCGATGCGCCAGCTGGCGGCCGAAGTCGGCGTCCAGGCGGCGGCGCTCTATCGCTATTTTCCGACCAAGCAGGACCTTCTGTTCACGCTGATGTTTGAGCATATGGAAGACTTGATCGAGGCGTGGCGTGCGGCGCACCCTGTCGGCGCCGATCCGGCAACACGGCTTGCCGCCTATGTCGAAAACCACATCGCTTTCCATATCGAACGCCGCCATTCCACCCATGTCTCGAACATGGAGCTGCGCAGCCTGTCGCACGAAAAACTCACGCAGATCCTGCGCATGCGCACGGCCTACGAGAAGGAGCTGCGCGCTATCCTGCGCGACGGCGTCGAAGCGGGCTTGTTCAGCGTCGAAGACACCGGGCTCACCGCCATGGCGCTGATCCAGATGATGACCGGCGTCATCGTCTGGTTCCGGCCGGGCGAACGGCTGTCGATCGCCGAAGTCACCGCTACATATCTAGCAATGACAATGCGCCTTGTTGGAGCAAAGCGCGGTGGCGCGACACCGAGCTACGACGCCGTGCGTCCATTCGAGCGCTCAAGGACGCTGTAGCACTTTGATTTCGCGCATGATCCCGATTTTCGGGGTCGTGCGCCGGGAGGAACGGCATGTACACGCAGACGCTCAACTTCGGGCTTGACGAAGACATCGAGGCGCTACGCGACCTGGTGCGGCGCTTCGCCCAGGAGAAAATCGCACCGATCGCCGCCGAGATCGACCGCTCGAATGAATTTCCGGCACATCTGTGGGCGGAGCTCGGCGGGCTTGGCCTGCTCGGCATCACCGCCGATCCCGATTTCGGCGGCAGCGGCATGGGCTATCTCGCCCATGTCGTCGCGATAGAGGAGATTTCGCGCGCCTCTGCCTCGGTCGGCCTCTCCTACGGCGCCCATTCCAACCTCTGCGTCAACCAGATCAACCGTTGGGCGACGCAGGCGCAGAAGGAAAAATATCTGCCTTCGCTCTGCAGCGGCGAAAAGGTCGGCGCGCTGGCGATGTCGGAATCCGGCGCCGGCTCCGATGTGGTGTCGCTCCGCCTGCGCGCCGAAAAGCGCAACGATCGCTATGTGCTCAACGGCACCAAGATGTGGATCACCAACGGGCCGGATGCCGAGACGCTGGTCGTCTACGCCAAGACCGATCCGGAACTCAATTCGCGCGGCATCACCGCCTTCATCGTCGAAAAAGCCTTTGCCGGTTTTTCCGTGGCGCAAAAGCTCGACAAGCTCGGCATGCGCGGCTCGAACACCGGCGAGTTGGTGTTCGAGGATGTCGAAGTGCCTTTCGACAATGTGCTGCACGAGGAAGGGCGCGGCGTCGAGGTGCTGATGTCAGGCCTCGACTACGAACGCGCCGTGCTTGCCGGCGGCCCGATCGGTCTGATGGCGGCGTGCCTCGATGTGGCGATCCCCTACGTGCACGAACGCAAGCAGTTCGGCCAGCCGATCGGCGAGTTCCAGCTGGTGCAAGGCAAGCTCGCCGACATGTATGCGACGATGAACGCCGCGCGCGCCTACGTCTATGCCGTAGCCGCCGCCTGCGATCGCGGTGAGACGACGCGCAAGGATGCCGCCGGCTGTGTACTGTTCGCCGCCGAAAAGGCGACACTGATGGCGCTAGACGCCATCCAGCTTTTGGGCGGCAACGGCTACATCAACGATTACCCGACCGGCCGGCTTTTGCGCGACGCCAAGCTTTATGAGATCGGCGCCGGCACCAGCGAAATCCGTCGCTGGCTGATCGGGCGAGAAATCATGGCGGAGGGCGCGTAATGGCATTCTTTTGAGTTTTGCCAGAAGCCGCACGATGTGGCATACTTCGGAAGATGTACCATAATCGAAGTGAGACGAACGATGGCGGGCAGAACGGGAAAATCCGGATTTGACGAAGATCCGCAAGCACGATTCGATGACAGAACTCGCAAATCGCCGCTTCGGGTTCCGGCGAAACGCGAGCGCGTCAAGCTTGGCGAGGGCGGGCGCTTCGTCATCCCTGCTCCAATGCGCGAGGAGATGGGCGTGAAGCCTGGCGAGGACATGATGCTGCATGTCGAAAACGGCGAGCTGCGGGTAAGATCGTGGCTACAGAATCTGCGACGCGTTCAGGCCGAATTGTCGGCGCTGAAACAGCCCGGTGAGAGCGTCGTCGACGAATTTCTGAAGGAGCGGCGGGAAGAGCAGCATCGAAGCGACAAGCGTCTGGACCGGCTTCACGCCGAAGGGACGACGGGAAAGCGGGCGAAATGAAGCCCTACGTCATGGACAGTTCGGCGGCGCTCGCAATCCTGCTCAACGAGCAAGGCACCGATAATGCTTTGGGATTCGCGCCGGATGCACAATGCAGTTCGATCAATGCGGCCGAAATCATCGCCAAGCTGATCGACAAGGGACGCAGCATGGAACAGGCCGCGGACGACCTCGCCAGTCTCGGCATGCCGATCGCCGTTTTCGACGAAGCGATGGGCATCGCCGCCGGGCAGCTTCGCCAACTGACGCGGCATCGCGGCTTGTCGCTAGGCGATCGGGCCTGCCTCGCGCTGGCAATTCGCGAGAACGCCATTGCCGTCACCGCCGACCGCGACTGGGGCGACCTGGATGTCGGCTGCAAGATCGAGCTGATCCGGTAACGCCATGGCCACCCTCACCTCGCAGATCTCGCCCGCCTCCGATATCTTCCGCGCCAATGCCGAGCGCATGCGGGCGCTGGTCGCTGATATTGTTGAGAAAGCGGCCACGGTCGAACGCGGCGGCTCGGAAGATGCGCGTGAGCGGCACGTCGCCCGCGGCAAGCTCCTGCCGCGGCAACGTCTCGCCCAATTGCTCGATACCGGCTCGCCCTTCCTCGAAATCGGCCAGTTCGCCGCGTGGTCGATGTATGGCGAGGACATCCCGTCGGCCGGCCTCATCGCCGGCATCGGTCGCGTCGAAGGCACCGAAGTCATGGTCGTCGTCAACGACGCCACGGTGAAGGGCGGCACCTATTATCCGCTGACGGTGAAGAAGCATCTGCGTGCACAGGAGATCGCATTGCAGAACAATCTGCCTTGCGTCTACCTGGTCGACAGCGGCGGTGCCAATCTGCCCAACCAGGACGAGGTGTTCCCCGACCGCGATCATTTCGGCCGCATCTTCTACAACCAGGCCAACATGTCGGCCGCCGGCATTCCGCAGATCGCCTGCGTCATGGGTTCGTGCACGGCGGGCGGCGCCTATGTGCCTGCGATGTCGGACGAGACAATCATGGTGCGCAACCAGGCAACCATCTTTCTCGGCGGCCCGCCGCTGGTGAAGGCGGCCACCGGCGAGGACGTCACCGCCGAGGACCTCGGTGGCGCCGACGTGCATGCAAGGTTTTCCGGCGTTGCCGACCACTATGCGCTCGACGACGAGCATGCGCTGGCCATATGCCGGCGTATCGTCAAAAACCTGAATCGGAACAAGACTGTAAACCTGGCCTTGCAGAAATCGATTCCGCCGCTTCACGATCCACATGAACTCTACGGCATCGTGCCGACGGATCTGCGCCAGCCTTACGACGTGCGCGAGGTGATCGCCCGCATCGTCGACGGCTCCGAGTTCGATGAGTTCAAGCAGAATTACGGCACCACGCTGGTCACCGGCTTCGCCCACCTCAACGGCATGCCGGTCGGCATCATCGCCAACAATGGCGTACTGTTTTCGGAAAGCGCGCTGAAGGGCGCGCATTTCATCGAGCTGTGCTGCCAGCGCAAGATCCCGTTGATCTTCCTGCAGAATATCACCGGCTTCATGGTCGGGCGAAAATACGAGGCCGGCGGCATCGCCAAAGACGGCGCCAAGTTGGTGATGGCGGTCGCCACCGCCAAGGTGCCGAAGGTAACGATGATCATCGGGGGCTCGTTCGGCGCCGGCAATTACGGCATGTGCGGACGCGCCTATTCGCCGCGCTTCCTGTGGATGTGGCCGAATGCCCGCATTTCGGTGATGGGCGGCGAACAGGCGGCAACGGTGCTGGCCGTCGTCAAGCGCGAAGGCATCGAGCGCAAGGGCGGCGAATGGAGCGCCGAAGAGGAAGCAAAATTCAAGAAGCCGATCCTGATGAAATACGAGCATGAAGGCCACCCGCTCTATTCGTCGGCAAGGCTCTGGGACGACGGCATCATCGATCCGGCCAAGACCCGCGACGTGCTGACGCTCAGCCTGTCGGCCGCGCTGAACGCCGAGATCGAGGAGACCCGGTTCGGCGTGTTCAGGATGTGAGATGAGCGAAGTCGGCCAGAGGATTCGGGTTCACACCGGCGACATCACGAAGCTGGCGGTCGATGCCATCGTCAATGCCGCCAATACCTCTCTTCTGGGTGGCGGCGGCGTTGATGGCGCCATCCACCGCGCGGCCGGTCCCGAGCTTGAATTCGAATGCCGGATGCTGAATGGCTGCAAGGTTGGCGAGTCAAAACTCACCAAGGGTTACAGGCTGCCGGCACGCTATATCATCCATACGGTCGGACCGGTCTGGCAAGGCGGCGCCAAAGGCGAGGCCGATCTGCTCGCCTCCTGCTATCGCCGGTCACTCGAAATCGCCGCCGCAAAGGACTGCCGGACGGTGGCGTTTCCAGCGATCTCGACCGGCGTCTACCGCTATCCTAAGGATCAGGCGACACAAATTGCTGTCGGCACTGTGAGTGCCTTCATCGGCCAGAACATCGTTCCGGAAACCGTCATTTTCTGCTGCTTCGACGAGCCGACGGCCGAACTGTATCAGCGGGTAGTTGCTGCACTCGGCAGGGTGTGACCCTGCGCGGGCGACAAACCCGTCCACATCTCCAGACTATTTTTGCTTGTTGATCTGGCCAGCCGAAAGAATCACGGCTATTGATCATCGCAAATACCAATGGGGATTGGGCGAAGATGAGACGGCGGCTTTTCCAGGAAACAACTGCGTCTATACTTGCGGGGTTGCTTATATTAGCGACGCCTGGCATCGGTGCAGCGGAGTCGCTGGCTGGGAAAGTCGGCGATAAGCGTTCCTTCGTGTATCTCCCTCAGCAAGGTTCGGAAGGCAATTGTAGACAGGCCTACAACGCCAACGTGGCTGCGGCCGGTCATTCCGCCTACGCATCAACCATCACCGGAGCAAGGGTCCTATATTTCGTCTGCGGCGTGCACATTAACGCACTGTCGCAGAAGGCTGCCGAAGCGCTCGCGCTTAAGTCATGCGAAGCCGGTCGCAAGAAGTTCACAGTGGACATGGTCGGCGGCTGCGGCGTAGTCGCTTCCAAGTAGCTGCGGCAGCAACGGGTCGGATAGCAATGGGGATGGGGCGAAGATGAGACGTCGGCTTTTTCAGAAAACAACTGTATCCATATTTGCAGGATTGCTGGTGTTAGCGGTGCCCGGCATCGGAGCAGCGGAGTCGTTGGCGGGCAGCAAGGGCGACAGCCGCTATCCCGTCTATTTCGCGCCTGGCTCGACGGGAGGCTGTCAGAAGGCATACAGGGCCTATGTGGCGACCGGCAGCCATTCCGCTTATGCGTCGACCCCATTCAATTGGGCGACCGAGTTCATGATTTGCGCGCGTGCGAATGCAACGTCGCAAAAAGCTGCAGAGGCGCAGGCGCTCAAGTCCTGCCAGTCGGCCAAGAAGAGCTACAAGGTCACAACCGCGGGAGCTTGCAGCATCGCTGCCTCCAAGTAGGAGATGCTGTTGGCGTTCGCTCTTCCAGGGGGAAAAATGACACCGAGACACGTCAAAAGTACAATCACGTCGATACTTGCCGGCTTTCTTGTATTCACGGTACCTGGCATCGGAGCGGCGGAATCGTTGGCGGGAAGCAAGGGCGAGACCCGTTTCTATCCCTATTTGCCGCAGAACCCGAAGGATCCATGTACCAAGGCTTACAAGGCCTATGTAGCGGCCGGCGGCCATTCAGCCTATGCAAGCACTCCGTATTCCCGGGTGCGTTCGCTGTACATCATCTGCGGCTCGCGCTTGAATGCACCGTCACAGCAAGCTGCCGAAGAGTTGGCGTTGAAATCCTGTCAGGCCACCCGCAACAGTTACAAGGTTACGACAGGCGGAGGTTGCGAAATCGCGGCCTCCAAGTAGACGAATATCTGCCAGTTTTGGGTTTTTCAAATGGGTTGGGCAATGAAATCTTTATCCATCACACGAGCAACCATATCGGTGCTTGCACTGCTTGTGGCCGCTGCACCGAATGTCGGCGCCGCGGAATCGCTGGCTGGAAGCAAGGGCGACGTCCGTTTCTACCCGTATTTTCCGGCAACCGCGGATCGGCCGTGCACCAAGGCATATAAGGCCTATGTGGCGGCCAGCGGCCATTCAGCCTATGCGACCACTCCGTATTCCCGGGTGCGTTCGTTGTACATCATGTGCGGCTCGCGCTTGAATGCGCCCTCGCAAAAGGCCGCCGAGGATATGGCGATGAAATCCTGCCAGGCCACCCGCAGCCATTACAAGGTCACGACCGGGGGAGCTTGCGAAATCGCGGCCTCCAAGTAGGCAGGCCTCGCTTGCCTATCCTTTGACGGCCAGACTACAAACGGGGCATTGCCGCAGCTCGCGTAAAGAGAATTCGCGCCGTTGGCGGCAAGCTCTGCCTGTGGAGGCCCGATGCTCGCCAAGATCCTGATCGCCAACCGCGGAGAGATCGCCTGCCGGGTGATCCGCACGGCACGCAGGATGGGTGTGCGCAGCGTCGCCGTCTATTCCGAGGCCGACGCTCACTCCTTGCATGTCGAGATGGCCGACGAGGCGGTGCATATTGGCGCCTCTCCCGTCAACGAAAGCTATCTGCGCGGCGACAAGATCATCGCAGCGGCGTTGGCCACGGGTGCCGAGGCCATCCATCCGGGCTACGGCTTCCTCTCGGAAAATCCCGACTTCGTCGACCAGGTGGTCGCGGCGGGGCTGATCTTCATCGGCCCGTCGGCGGCCTCGATCCGTGCCATGGGATTGAAGGACGCGGCCAAGCGGCTGATGGAAAAGGCCGGCGTGCCGGTGGTGCCGGGCTATCACGGCGAGGCGCAGGAGATCGTGCTGCTCGCCTCCAAGGCGCGCGAGATCGGCTACCCCGTACTGATCAAGGCGCGCGCCGGCGGCGGCGGCAAGGGCATGCGGCGCGTCGAGCATCCCGATGATTTTTCGGAAGCACTGTCGGGCGCGCGGCGCGAGGCGAAAGCCGCTTTCGGCGACGACCGCGTGCTGGTCGAGAAATATCTCGACAAGCCGCGCCACATCGAGGTGCAGATATTCGGTGATAATTTTGGCAATGTCGTGCATCTCTACGAGCGCGACTGCTCGGCGCAGCGCCGCCACCAGAAAGTGATCGAGGAGGCGCCCGCCCCCGGCATGACCCAAGCGCTACGCAAGGCAATGACCGAGGCGGCGGTAAAGGCTGCCAAGGCGATCAGCTATTGCGGTGCCGGCACGATCGAGTTCATCGTCGATGCCTCGCAAGGTCTGAAGGCCGACCGTTTCTGGTTCATGGAGATGAACACCCGCCTGCAGGTCGAGCACCCGGTGACCGAGATGGTCACCGGCACCGACTTGGTCGAGTGGCAGTTGCGGGTGGCGTCCGGCGAAAAACTGCCGAAAACGCAGAGCGAGATCTCGCTGTCCGGCCACGCCTTCGAGGCGCGCATCTATGCCGAGGACGCAGCAAGAGGGTTTTTGCCGGCGACAGGCACCTTGCACCATTTGAAATTCCCGCAGGCGGCACCGGAGGGTGCGAGCATGCGCATCGAAACCGGTGTGCGGGCCGGCGATCCGATCTCGCCGTTTTACGACCCGATGATCGCCAAGCTGATCGTTCATGGCAAGGACAGGCGGGCGGCGCTCATCGCACTCGGCACGGCACTGTCGCAGACCGAAATCGCCGGCTCGACGGTCAACACTGCCTTCCTTGCCGCGCTAGTCGCAAATGCGGATTTTTCGGCGGGCGATGTCGACACCGGGCTGATCGCCAGGCATCAGCAGGCGTTGACAGCGGTTCCGCCGCCGAGCGGCGAGACGATTGCCGCAGCAGCACTTGCCGCGTCCGGTGCGGCCGTGCCGTCCTCGAACGATCCCTGGTCGTCACTGGCCGGCTATGCACATTTCCACGCTGTGGCGCGGCGGACGCGGCTGAAGTTCGGCGAGCAGGAGATCGTCGCGCGCGTGTCGGTGCGGCCGGACAGGCGGTTCGAGGTGGCGCTGGACGCGCCCTATGACAGCGTCAATTCGCATGATCTGCGCGCCGCGCCTCGCCTCGCCCGCTGGCCGGGCCACGTCACCGTCTTCGAAGGCGCCATCGGCTACGGTTTTGCCGTGCCGGACCCGCTGGCGCGAGCCGACGAAGCCGCCGCTTCCGGCAGCCTGCGCGCGCCGATGCCGGGCCTGGTCAAGCTGGTGCGTGCGGCCAAAGGCGAGACCGTGATCAAGGGCCAGCCGCTGCTGATCCTGGAGGCGATGAAGATGGAGCACACCATTGCCGCCCCCCATGACGGAGTTATCGCCGAGATCGCTGCCGAAGGCGCGCAGGTCACCGACGGAACCGTGCTGGTTCGCTTTACCGAGGAACCACAGCTGACCGCAGTTTCCTTATCCACGAAGTGATCTCAAACGCGTCACAAAGGCATCGCCAAGAACAACATGGCCGGGTTTGACCCCGGCCATGTTCGATTACACCAGCGCAGCTTGCGGCGCCGCGGTCATTACGGCTGGATCGGGGCGTATTTGCCGTCGTGCCACTGGTTGATGTCGTAGCTGGCGTTCTTGAGGTCGCCCTTCTCGTCGAAGGTGACCGGACCGACAACCGTGCTGATCGCCTGGCCGTTCTTCAACGCTTCGGCGACCTTGGCCGGGTCGTCGCTGCCGGCGCGCTTGATGCCTTCGGCGAAGGCCTGGATCACCGCATAGGAAAACAGCGTGAAGCCCTCCGGCACGAAGCCGCCGGCCTTGATCTTGGCGATGGCTTCCTTGGCTTCGGGCTTCGCCTGCGGATCCGATGGGAAGACGAACATGGTGCCTTCGCCGGCCGGACCGGCAACCTGCCAGAATTCCGGCGAAGCGATCGAGTCCGGCATGATCAGCTGGAACTTGAGGTTCTGCTCCGCCGACTGGCGCAGGATGAGGCCGGCTTCGGGGTGATAGCCGCCGAAATAGACGACATCAGCCTTCAGCTCCTTGAGCTTGGTAACAAGCGCGGAGTAGTCCTTCTCGCCGGCGTTGATGCCCTCGTAGAGGATCTCGTTGAGACCGTTCTGGTTCATCGTTGCCTTGACGGCATCGGCCACGCCCTGCCCATAGGCGCTCTTGTCGTGCATGATGACGACGTTCTTGCCGGCATATTTCTTGGCGATCCATGGACCGATGAAAGCGCCCTGCGCATCGTCGCGCGTATAGAGGCGCATGATCGTCGGCCAGCCGGCCTTCGCCGCTGCGTCGGTCAGCACCGGGTTCGAGGAAGCCGGACTCATCATCAGCGCGCCGGCTTCGGCGTAGACAGCGGAGGCCGGGATGCTGGAGCCCGAGCAGGCGTGGCCGTCGATGAACTTGACACCATTGGCGATGATGCGGTTGGCGACCGAAACCGCCTGCTTCGGATCGCACTGGTCATCCTCGATGTCGAGCTTGATCTGACGGCCATCGACACCGCCAGCCGCGTTGATCGCGTCAGCGGCGGCTTGCGCGCCCTGCTTGAACTGATCGCCGATGGTGGCAAGCTGACCGGTCATCGGTCCGACCACCGAAAAGGTGATGTCGTCGGCGAAGGCGACCGGCGCGGTCATCATCAGGCCAAATATGGCTGCGCTCAAAATACTGAATTTCTTCATGGTGACACAATTCCTCCACTCTCGCGGGGGGGGGGCCGGCGCGCCGGGGGGGGAGGGGGGGGGGGGTGTTGTAATGACCCGCCCGGGGGGTGCGCGGGGGGGGGTATAACAGAAAGCGGCCCCCCCGCC
>NZ_JAMYSE010000064.1:0-36661 GCF_040321795.1 Mesorhizobium sp. M0244
CACCCACGGCATCCGCGACACGGCGCCAGGTCGGCCGGTGTCGAAGCTGACCGGCGTTCGCGGCGAGGAATTCGGCCGTTTCGCGGCACCTGGGGCCAACGGCCTGGTCAACACCATGTCGCGCTCCGGGGGGCTCGTCATTCCCCCCGACAGACCGGCCGAATCCAGCCGCCGTATCCGTCGTTTTTCCGTCGGCAATCACGAGTTCGATGCCGGTTATTTCTATGAGAACCTCGCAGTCGAACCGGATGTCGAAATTATCGGGGTTTGGTCGAACCGCTACGCGGAGGGAATGCCTGCAATTACCTCCCGCGCGGTCGGCAAGGGCCGTGTGCTCTATGTCGGCACCTACTTGACTCCGGAACTGACAGCTCAGCTCGCGACCCGCACTTTCGCGGACGCGAATGTGGAGCCTCTGGTTCCGGATCTGCCGGACGGCGTCGAGGTCACGATGCGCGAGAATGACGAGCGCCGGCTGCTGTTCGTGCAAAACATCAAGGACACGCCGGTTGCGGTAACTGGCGTTCCCGCGGGCGGCAACCTGCTCGACGGCGAAAGGCCTGTCTCCGGAGTGCTGACGCTGGACGGCTATGGTTGCGCTATCATCGAATTGATCAGAGCATTGTCGCGGACGTAGCAATTCGACCGGCATCGGCAGCACGCCGGCCGGGATCGATCCATATCGAACCGGGCGCTTTGGACCGCGCTAGACACGGTTCGACGCGCTGCTGTTGCTCGCATCCGATGCCGGCGGCTACACTGCTGGTTTGACCATCGGAGCCGATGGCCCCCGTTTCATCCTTGTGAGCGCCATGAATTTCGACATTCCCGTCCGCACCGAGGCCTTTCGCAGCCGGATCGCCGACTTCATCGAGCGCGAAATCCTGCCGCTCGAAGCAGACAAGGCTTCCTATGATGGCCATGGCAACATCGCGCTGCCGCTGCTCGAAACGCTGCGGGGCAAGGCGAAAGCGGCCGGCCTGTGGTGCCTGCAGCTGAAAGCCGAGACCGGCGGGGCCGGGCTTTCCAAGATGGATATGGCCGTCTGCTACGAAGAGATGAACCGCTCGATCTTCGGTCCGGTCGTGTTCAATTCCGCGGCCCCCGACGACGGCAACATGATGGTGCTGGAAAGGCTGGGGACGCCGGAGCAGAAACAAAGATGGCTGAAGCCGATCGTCGAGGGCAAGGTGCGCTCGGCATTCGCAATGACGGAACCGCATCCGGGCGGCGGCTCGGATCCGTCGATGATCGTGACCAGAGCCGAGCGGCGCGGCGACAAATATGTCGTCAAAGGCCGCAAATGGTTCATCACCGGGGCGGAAGAGGCGAGCCATTTCATCCTCGTTGCGCGCACCTCGGACGATCCGCGTCGCGGGCTTTCGGCCTTGCTGTTTCACAAGGACCAGCCGGGCTGGCGGATCCTGCGGCGTATCGAGATCATGGGACCGGAAGAACATGGCGGCCATTGCGAGCTGGAATTCGACGGCCTGGAAGTCCCGGTCGAGGACGTGCTTGCCGGCGAAGGCAGCGGCCTCAGGGTTACCCAAGTCCGGCTCGGTCCGGCGCGGCTCACCCATTGCATGCGTTGGCTCGGACTTGCCAAGCGCTGTATCGAGATCGCGCGCGCCTATGCCGCCGAGCGCACCGGTTTCGGGCAGCTTCTGGCCGACAGGGAGAGCATCCAGCTGATGCTCGGCGACCTTGCCATGCGCATCGAGATCGGCCGCTTGCTGGTGATGAAGGCGGCCTGGGAACTCGATCGCGGCGGCTTTGCCCGCAAGGAGGTTTCGATGGCCAAGATCCAGGTCGCCAATGTGCTGCACGATGCCGCCGACGTGGCGATCCAGATCAATGGCGCCCGCGGCTATTCGAAAGACACGGTGCTTGAATGGATCTACCGCTATGCCCGCCAGGCTCGCCTGGTCGACGGCGCCGACGAGGTCCACAAGATGGTACTCAACCGCTTCCTCAACGAGGAAGGTGCAGGCTTCTGGCGCTGGCATGTCGAAGCCGGCACGCAAGACGAAACAGGTCGCGGCGAGAACGGCTGAGCCGGCATGAGAACGGATTTCGATCCAACGCGCCTGGAGGATTTTCTGAGAGCGCATTTTGGCGATGGTCAGATGGCGCTTGAGCGGATCGTCGGCGGCCAATCCAACCCGACCTACTTCGTCGACTACGGCGGCCGCCGCATGGTGCTGCGCAAGAAACCTTCGGGACCGATCCTGCGCGGCGCTCATGCCATCGATCGCGAATACCGGGTGATCGAAGCGCTAGCGGCGACAGACGTGCCGGTGCCGCGGCCGGTGCTCTTTCATGACGGCGACGAGCCGCTCGGCACGCCGTTCTATCTGATGCAGCGGCTCGACGGCAGGGTGTTCCACGATGGCGCGTTGCCGGGACTGGCGCGGGACGAGCGGCGCGGCATCTATTTCGGCATGGCCGAGGCGCTGGCAAAACTGCACGCCGTCCGGCCGGAAGAGATCGGGCTGGGCGACTATGGCCGTCCCGGGAACTATTTTGAACGGCAGATCGCGCGCTGGACCAGGCAGTTGCGGGAATCGCCGAGCGACCGCATCGCCGCGCTCGAAGCCGTAGCCGAATGGCTGCCGCGAAATCTTCCCCCAGACGACGGCCGCGTCTCGATCGCGCATGGCGACTTCCGTCTCGGCAATCTCATCTTTCATCCCGAGCGGCCCGAGGTAATCGGCATACTCGACTGGGAATTGTCGACGCTCGGCCATCCGCTTGCCGATCTCGGCTTCTGCTCGATGCCCTGGCACTCCTCAGCAGATGAATATGGCGGCATCCTCGGTCTCGATCAGGCAGCGCTCGGGATTCCGACACAGCGCGAATTCCTCGATCACTACTTCGCCCACGCCGTTCCCACGGCGCCGCTGCAGCGCTTCCATCTGGTGTTTGCCATGTTCCGCTTTGCCGTGATTTTCGTCGGCATTGCCGACCGGGTGCTGGCCGGCAGCGCGGTTGCGACCAATGCGGCAGATGTGGCGCCTCTCGCCCGCCGTTTTGCTGCACGCGCCATGGAAGTCATCGACGGCGCGCGGCCGTGGTGGCGCGAGGCTGGCAATCAGCCGAGCGAGTTGCAGCGATAACGCGGTTTAGTTCATGCGAACTTCCGGTTCCGCGAGCAGTGGAATCTCTAGGCCACGCCGCAAGCCGGTCGCCACGACCGACACCCTGAATTTTCCGGCGAGTGCCTTGTCGAAGATGGCGCCGACGATGATGTCGGCATCGCTGTCGACCTCCTCGCGGATGCGGGTAGCCGCCTCGTCGACCTCGAACAGCGTCATGTCCATGCCGCCCGATATCGAGACAAGGACGCCCTTGGCGCCCATCATCGAAGCTTCGTCGAGCAGCGGGTTGGCGATTGCCGCTTCCGCCGCCTTCTTGGCGCGGCCTTCTCCGGCGGCCTCGCCGGTCCCCATCATGGCGCGGCCCATGTCGCGCATCACCGACTTTACATCGGCGAAGTCGAGATTGATCAGGCCTTCCTTGACGATCAGATCGGTGATGCAGCCGACACCCGCATAGAGGACCCGGTCGGCCATGGCGAAGGCGTCGGCGAACGTGGTTCTGGCGTCGGCGATCCTGAACAGGTTCTGGTTGGGAATGACGATGACGGTATCGGCGCTTTCGCGCAGGCGCTCGATGCCCTCATCGGCAGCGTACATGCGGCGCCTGCCTTCGAAGACGAATGGCTTGGTGACAACGGCGACAGTCAGTATTCCGGCGGCCCGCGCTGCCTGCGCTATGACCGGCGCGGCACCTGTTCCGGTTCCACCTCCCATGCCGGCGGTCACGAAGCACATATGCGTTCCAGCAAGGTGGTCCATGATCTCGTCGATGGATTCCACGGCCGCGGCACGGCCGACCTCGGGCAGGGACCCGGCGCCCAGACCTTCGGTGATATGAGCGCCCAACTGGATCAGCCTCGTTGCCTTCGACATGGCAAGGGCCTGGGCATCGGTGTTGGCGACGATGAACTCCGCGCCCTGCAGGCCTTCGGCGATCATGTTGTTGACGGCGTTGCCGCCGCCGCCGCCGACCCCAACGACGGTGATCTTGGGCCTCATCTCCGAGATTACCGGCTTCGTCGCGGTGTTCATTGCCGTTCTCCCTGGATACGCCGAGTGGTCGCTGGAAGCTTGTCCCGGGCGCACTGCGAAAACTTTGAACCGGGCAGTGCGAATCAGGACAGCCCAGAATGCAGGGAATCAGAGCGCGGAGCGGGCTGCAAGTGCGCGATGTGCCTCATAGGCGACTTGCGCCTGAAAGTTCACGCAATGCGTCTTGATACTCGTTAATGCAGATCGTTGCCGTATGGCGCGTGTCGCCGGCACGCGCTACAACTTCGGCGCGAGGCGCTGCGCGACATGATCGGCAATCGCCAGGCAGGAGGTCAGGCCGGGGCTTTCGATGCCGAACAAATTGACCAGGCTATCCACGCCGTGCACCGCCACGTCCTGAATGACGAAGTCGGCATTGGCTTCGCCCGGACCGGACAGCTTTGGCCGGATACCGCTATAGGCGGGCTGCAGGCTGTCATCGGCCAGATCCGGCCAGTATTTGCGGATCTCGCTATAGAACCGCTCGCCACGAGCTGGATCGACGCGATAGTCGAGTTGATCGGTCCATTCGACGTCCGGCCCGAAGCGGGTGACGCCATCGAGGTCGAGCGTCAGATGAACACCGAGCCCGCCGGGTTCGGGCACCGGATAGACCAACCGCGAAAAAGGCGCCTGGCCAGCCACGGAAAAATAGTTGCCCTTGGCGTAACGCAGCCTTGGCACGAATTGCTGATCTAGCCCTTCAAGCGAGCGGGCAAGTGCGGTGGCGCCAAGCCCGGCGGCATTGACGAAGCGCGTGGTGGCGATCTCGAAGCGCTCGCCGCCGGTAGCGTCCACCGTGTCGAGCACGACGCGGCCCGCTTCGATGCGTCCGGAGGCGACGCGGGTGTTGAGGCTGAGTCCCGCCCCGTGCGCTTCGGCATCAGCCAGCAAGGCGAGCATCAGAGCGTGGCTGTCGATGATCCCGGTGGCGGGCGACAGCAGCGCCGCCGTGCACTTAAGGCTGGGCTCCAGCGCATGCGCCTCGGCTTCGCGCAAGCGCACCAGGTCGCCGGCGCCGCAAGCGCGTGCATTGGCCCGGATTGAGGCGAGCACCGGCTCCTGTTCGGCATTCGTGGCGACGATGAGCTTGCCGCAGCGCGAATGCGGAATCGCCCGCTCGTCGCAGTAGCGATAGAGCTTTTCCCGGCCGGCCACGCAGAACCGGGTCTTCAGCGATCCAACTGGATAGTGGATGCCGGCATGGATGACCTCGGAATTGCGCGAACTCGTTCCGGTGCCGATGGCGCTCTCGGCTTCCAGGACCAGCGTGTCGATGCCGCGCTGCGCCATCTCTCGCGCGATCGCCAGGCCAACAACGCCGGCGCCGGCGACAATGCAGTCGACATGGTCCACGGTTAGGTCAAGCCGAAGTTCTGCATGCGTCCATCCATCCGCTGGCCCTGTCGAAAGCGCTTGACACTATACCGTTCGAGAAAGATGCATCAAACGGCATAACGCACGGGGACCTGCTGAGCCGGACCGGCGGCAGGACTGTTCCGCGTGCAGCACAGGAGCCGTCATGGACGCAAGACCGAATTCACCCGAAGCCCGCGACATAAGCTTTCACATGCATGGCTATACGAATGCGCGCAAGCATCAGGAGTCGGGGCCGCTCGTCATCGAGAAGGGCGACGGCATCTATGTCGAGGACCGTGCCGGCAACCGCTATATCGAGGCGATGGCGGGGCTCTGGAGCGTTGCGGTCGGTTTTTCGGAGAAGCGGCTGGTCGATGCGGCAGTACGGCAAATGTCGAAGCTGCCTTACTATCACGATTTCGGCTCCAAATCGCATTCGCCGCTGATCGATCTCGCCGAGAGACTGGTGCAGATGGCGCCGGTGCCGATGAGCAAGGCGTATTTCACCAATTCCGGCTCCGAGGCCAACGATACGGCCATGAAGATGATCTGGTACCGGTCGAATGCGCTCGGCCAGCCGGCGCGCAAGAAGATCATCAGCCGCAAGAAGGGCTATCACGGCGTCACCATCGCCTCGGCAAGCCTGACCGGACTGCCCAACAACCACACTTCCTTTGACCTGCCGATTGCCAATGTGCTGCACACCTCGACGCCGCACCATTGGCGCGAGGCGCTGCCGGGTGAAAGCGAAGAGCTGTTTTCGACGCGGCTTGCCGACGAGCTGGAAAAGCTGATCCTCGCCGAAGGACCGGAAACCATCGCCGCCTTCTTCGGCGAACCAATCATGGGTGCTGGCGGCGTCATTGTTCCGCCTTCCGGCTACTGGGAGAAGATCCAGGCGGTGCTGTCGAAATACGATATCCTGCTCGTCGCCGACGAGGTGATCTGCGGCTTTGGCAGAACAGGTGAGATGTTCGGCTCGCAGACCTTCGGCATCAGGCCCGACATCATGGTGCTGTCGAAGCAGATTTCTTCGTCCTATTTGCCGATCTCGGCCTTGCTGATCAACGAGAAGGTATTCGAGCCGATCGCCGACGAAAGCAATCGTATCGGCACCTTCGGCCACGGCTTCACCGGCGGCGGTCATCCCGTTGCGGCAGCGGTCGCGCTCGAGAACCTGAAGCTGATCGAGGAGCGCGACCTTGTCGGCAACGCGCGCACGGTCGGTGCGCATATGCAGAAGCGGCTGCGCACGCTCGCGTCGCACCCGCTTGTCGGCGAGGTGCGTGGTGTCGGCCTGGTCGCAGCGGTCGAACTGGTCGGCGACAAGGCGAGCAAGGCGCCGGGGACGGCCGGGGCGCTGGGCGGGCTCGTCAACGCCTTCATGCAGCAGAACGGCGTCATCTCGCGCAACATGGGCGACGCGCTGGCTTTCTGCCCGCCGCTGATCATCACCGAGCCGCAGGTCGACCAAATGATCGACGCATTTGAACGATCGCTCGAGGCCGCCGCCAAGCAGGTCCGATCACAGAGCTGATCAGGTCAACGGCTATTCAGCGATCTCTACCGAATCCGGCACGACAACCAGCTTGCCGACGAAGTCCTTGGCGATGAAATCCGCTTGGGCGCGATGGAAATCGGAGAGCTTGTAGACGCCGCCGACCAGCGGCCGGATCTTTTGCTCCTCGATGTAGCGCACGATGCGGCGGAAGTCCGCCCGCGTTCCCTGGCTGGACCCATGCAGCTGCAACTGCTTGAGGTACATCGTGCGCAGATCGAGCTGCACGACCGGGCCGGCAATCGCGCCGGCCGTTGTGTAGCGGCCTTCGGGCCTCAAGATGCGCAGCAGGTCGTTGAAGATCGCGCCGCCGACGAGGTCGGCGACGACGTCGATCGGCTGGCCGCCGGTCGCCTGGTTGACTGCGGCCGGCAGATCGGCAACGCCACGGGTGATCACCGCCTCGGCGCCGATGTCTCGCACGGCCTGTTCCTTCCCCTTGCCGACGACCGCATAGGGAATGGCGCCGCGCGCCCGCGCCAGTTGCACGATGCCGGAGCCGACGCCGCCCGAGGCGCCGGTGACCAGCACCCGCTCGCCGGCTTTCAATGCGGCGCGTTCCAGCATCTGTTCACCGGTGAGATAGGCGCAGCAGAAGGTGGCGAGTTCGACGTCGCTCAGATCGGTGTCGACGAAATGGGCGTTCTCCGTCGGCACGGTTTGGTATTCGGCATAGCCGCCGTCACGGCCGTGGCCCATATAGTCGATGTCGGCGAGTGAATCGTCGTCGCGGTTGTAGATAGAGAAGTCGACCATCACCCGCTCGCCGATGCGAGCCGGCGAAACGCCGTCGCCGACGGCAACGATGTTGCCGACCGTGTCGGTACCCTGGATGCGTGGGAAAGTCAGCGTGTTGCCCTGACGACGCCAGGTCGACACCGCGGCGGCATCTTCCTCCGTGCCATAGGCGCCCTGGCGCACCCAGACGTCGGTGTTGTTCATGCCGCAAGCGGTGACCTTGACCAGCACTTCGCCCGGGGCGGGCGAGGGTACTTTGACGTCGGTGCGGTAGACGAGCTTTTCCGGTCCGCCATGGCCGGTCAGCAGCACGGCGGCCATGGTGGCGGGGAGGGTTTTGGTCATGGCATTCATGTCGGTTCTTCAGATGTTTGCAAACACGCTCTTCACCGCGTCGGCCGTCTTCGACACGACGATATCGGCCTCTTCCCGCGTCAGGCAGAGCGGCGGCGCGAAACCGAGAATGTCGCCCTGCGGCATGGCCCGGCCGATGACGCCGCTTGCCGCAAGGGCGGTTGCGATCTGCGGTCCGATCTTTTGCGAGGCGTCGAAGAACACGCGGTCGTCCTTGTCGGCTACGAACTCGATTGCCGCCAGCATGCCGTCGCCGCGCACCTCGCCGACATTTTTGTGACCACCGACGGCTTTCGTCAGCTCGGCGCGGAAATAGGCGCCGGTCTCGCCGGCGTTCCGCACCAGGTCCATCTCGTCGATCAGTTCCAGGTTGGCGACGCCGGCGGCCACGCAGATCGGATGCGCCGAATAGGTCCAGCCATGGCCGAGCGAGCCGAGCTTGTCTGAACCCTGCACCAGCACCTGCCAGACCTTGTCGGAGACGATGACGCCCGACAGCGGCGCATAGGCCGAGGTCAAGCCCTTGGCGATCGTGATCAGGTCGGGCCTGATGCCGTAATGGTCGGAGCCGAACATAGTGCCAAGCCGGCCAAAGCCGGTGACGACCTCGTCGGCGACCAGCAGCACGTCGTATTTCTTCAGCACCGCCTGGATCTTTTCCCAGTAGCCGGCCGGCGGCGGCACGATGCCGCCGGTGCCGAGGATCGGCTCGCCGATGAAGGCGGCGACCGTTTCCGGCCCTTCGGCGAGGATCATCTCCTCGAGCTTGTCGGCGCAGTATTGCGAAAACTGCTCTTCGCTCAGCGAGCGGTCGGCGCGGCGGAAATAGTAAGGTGCCTCGGTGTGCAGGACCGGCGCACGCGGCAGGTCGAAGGCGTTGTGGAACAGGTCGAGGCCGGTCAGCGATCCGGTCATGATGCCGGAGCCGTGATAGCCGCGCCAGCGCGAGATGATCTTCTTCTTCTCCGGCCGGCCAAGCACGTTGTTGTAGTACCAGATCAGCTTGATGTTGGTTTCGTTGGCGTCGGAACCGGAGAGGCCGAAATAAACCCTCGACATGCCTTGCGGGGCGCGGTCGATGATCATCTTGGAAAGCGTGATCGACGCCTCGGTGCCGTGCCCGACATAGGCGTGATAATAGGCGAGGTTCTTGGCCTGCGCGGCGATGGCGTCAGCGATCTTCTGGCGGCCATAGCCGACATTGACGCAATAGAGGCCGGCGAAAGCATCGATGCTCTTGCGCCCATTACTGTCCCAGATGGTGACGCCTTCGCCACCGGCGATCACGCGGGTCGGTGATTCACCCCGCGCGTGGGTGCCCATATGGGTCGAGGGATGGAAGAAGTGATCGCGATCCCAGGCGGCGAGTTCGTTGGACTGGTCGAGCATTTTTTTACTCCTAAGGAAAAGGTCGGGCGCGTCACGCCACGTCGAGGCAGAGATATTTGAGATCGGTAAAGGCTTCGAGCCCGTGACGCGAGCCCTCGCGGCCGATGCCGGACTGCTTGACGCCGCCGAAGGGGATCGGCGCGCCGGTGATCTTGACGCGGTTGATGGCGACCATGCCGTAGTCGAGCGCGCGGCCCATGCGCAATTGGCGGCCGCCATTCTCAGTCACGACATAGGCGACGAGGCCGTATTCGGTGGCATTGGCGCGGGCGGCGACTTCGTCTTCGCCGTCGAAAGGCGTCACCGCGGCGACCGGACCAAAGGTTTCCTCACGCATGATCAGGGCGTCGTCTCCAACGTCGGCAAGCAGGGTCGGCTGATAGAACAGCGGCCCGGTAGAATGGCGCTTGCCGCCTGTCAGGCAGCGCGCGCCTTTGGCAAGCGCATCGGCGACCTGCTCCTCAACCTTCTTGACGGCGCGTTCGTGCATCAAGGGTCCGATGTCGGTTTCATCAACCAGGCCATTGCCTGTCCGCAGCGCCTCGATGCGTTTGGCGAAAGCGGCACAGAACCGATCATATATCGGGCGCTGGACATAGATGCGGTTGGCGGCGAGACAGTCCTGGCCGGAAGTGGCGAATTTGGCGTCAATGGCTATGGTCACAGCCTTGTCGAGGTCGGCATCGGCAAAGACGATCAGCGGCGCATGGCCGCCAAGCTCCATCACCAGACGCTTCATCGTCGGCGCACTCTGCGCGGCAATCAGCCTGCCGATCTCGGTCGAGCCGGTGAAGCTCATGGCGCGGACGCGCGGGTCTTCGCACATCCGCCCGACGATGCTCGAAGCCTTGCCGGTGAGGACGTTGAACACGCCTGACGGAAGGCCGGCACGTTCGCCGAGTTCGGCCAGCGCCAGTGCCGAGAGCGGCGTTTCCGAGGAAGGATGCGCGACGATGGTGCAGCCCGCTGCAAGCGCGGCCGCCGCCTTGCGGGTCAGCATGGCCGCGGGAAAATTCCACGGCGTGACGACGCCGACGACGCCGAGCGGTTCGCGCCGCACCATCATCTCGGCGCCCGGCAAATGGCTGGTGACGCTTTCGGCGTTGAGGCGTTTGGCCTCCTCGGCATACCACTCGACGAAGGAAGCGGCGTAGTCGATTTCGCCTAGTGATTCCTTCAGCGGCTTGCCCTGTTCGAGCGTCATCAGCAGGGCTAGGTCATTTTTGGCGGCGACAATCAGATCGAACCATTTGCGCAATATTTTCGACCGTTCCTGCGGCAGCAATGAGCGCCAGGCGGGAAAGGCGCGCGATGCCGCATCAATCGCCGATGTCGTCTGCCGGACGTCGAGCGCGGCAACGAAAGCGACGGTGGATCCGGTGGCCGGATCGGTCACCTCGAAACTCTCAGCGGTCTCGCTCGCCGTCCAGTGGCCATCGACATAGGCGAGCTCACGCAGCAGCCGTCGGTCGGCGAGGCGATCAAGCGCTTCATGGCGCTGCGAGCGGGCAAAATGTGCGGACATCATCGGCTCCCGGTTCGGGTGATGCCGCAAGACTAGCTCTGCGCCGCAAACAGAGAGGCTGTTTCGGCGCCTGCACGTAGAGAGATTGTCTCTATCGCCCTGCCCAGCCAGACGATCTCTCCGGTATCAGGAGGACGCTTCGGTATCAGGAAGACGCCGGCAGCAGATCGGCGACCGGCAGGGCACTCTCCTCCTTCACCGTCTTGGTGACGATGTAGGTGAAATAGCGGTCGATGCCGATCTCGCGTTCGAGCAGAGTGTCGACCAACCGCTGATAGGCGTCGATGTCGCGCGCCATCACCTTCAGCAGGTAGTCGACACCGCCGCCGACAGACCAGCAGGCGACGATCTCGGGAACATCGCGGATGACCCGCTCGAAACGGTCGAAATCGGCCTGGCGGTGGCTGGCCAGCGTCACTTCCATCAGCACGGTGGCGACTGGAGCAATGGCACGCATGGCGATCCTGGCGTGATAGCCGGAGACAATGCCGGCCTTTTCCAGCTTGCGCAGCCGCGTCCAGCAAGGCGTCGGCGACAGGCCGACTTTCTCGGCCAGCGCCAGCTTGGTGATGCGGCCGTCGCGCTGGATAGCGTCGAGGATTTTCAGATCGATCGGATCGAGTTTCGCTGCAGCCATGATCGTCCACTTCTAGTTCCGGACACCATGACGGCGCATTATTTCGATTGTCAATTGCACTGATTTCGATCTCTAATAAGTCATGACATTTTGGCGACCAGATCCCGCTCTTATCCGGCGGCCGGCCTATCAATCGCTCGCCGACCAGTTCGCGCGCGCCATCCATGACGGGCGCCTGGCCAATGGCGTGCGGTTGCCGACGCACCGGCAGCTGGCCGACGATCTGAAACTTTCCGTGCAGACGGTCAGCCGTGCCTACGAGGAGCTGATCCGCCGCGGGCTGGTGTCCGGCGAGGTCGGCCGCGGCAGCTTCGTGCAGACGCAGCGCCGGGAGCCGGAGCCACCCTATCTGCCGGAGCGGCTGGGCGAGCTCATCGACCTCTCCATCCTGAAGCCGGTCTGCGAACCGATGCATCTGGAGCGGCTGAGGCAGGCGCTGGGCTGGCTCGCCGAAAACCTGCCGTCGAGCTCGGCGCTGTCGTTCAGGCCGAACATGGTGTTCCCGCGCCACCGCGTGGTGGGTGTCGAATGGCTGCGGCTCTGCGGCCTCGACGTGTCGTCGCAGAACATCAGCCTGACCAACGGCGCCACGGCCGGGATGACGGTGGCGCTGATGAGCGTAGCGCCGCCCGGTTCGACGGTCGCCACCGAAGCGATCGGCCATCACACGCTGATCCCGCTCGCCCGCTATCTCGGCTTCAACCTCGAGGGTTTGCCGATCGACGACAATGGCCTGATCCCGGAAGCGCTGGACGAGGCCTGCCGGCTTTCCGACATCCGCGCGGTGTTCGTGCAGCCCTCGGTAATCAACCCGACGGCGACGCTGATGGACGCCGCCCGGCGCGAACAGATTGCCGCCGTGGCGCGCAGGCATGACATCGCCATTATCGAAAACGACGTTCTCGGCCCGCTGGTCGAGGACCGGCCGCCGCCCGTCGCAGCGTTTGCGCCCGAGCGCACGCTCTACGTCACCAGCTTCACCAAGATCGTGGTGCCCGGCCTGCGCATCGGCTATCTCGCGGCGCCCGATCGTTATGTCGCTGCCGTCGCCAACCGCCACCTGGTCTCGAACTGGATGGCGACGCCGATGGTGGCGGAGATCGCCACCAAATGGGTGACTGACGGCACCGCGATGGAACTCGTCCGATGGCAGCGGCTGGCTTTGCGGCGGCGTCTGGCCATCGCCGCCGAGGTGCTTGCCGGAGTGGATTATCGGGCCCATCGCGACGGGCTGCATGTCTGGCTGCAGCTGCCCGATGACCGGGGCGAGGAAAGCTTTGTTTCCCAGGCTCGCCTGCAGGGCGTGGCGATCGCGCCCGGCACGTCCTTTCGCATTTCGCAGATGCCCTGGCATCCTGCCGTACGGATTTCGCTGGGCTCGACCACAGAGGGGGAACTGCGTGCCGGTCTCGGCGTTGTCACCAAGCTTCTGCTCGGCGATCCCGAGCATCTTCTGCTCGCGATCTAGGCAGCAACTGTCGGGGAATTCTGCGGAGTCCAAAATATTGTCATGATATTATTTTCTTGATTGACATGATTTGCCGCGATCCGCATCGTTAAGGCATAGCTTCTCCAGCACGGGAAATTCATTGTCGGCGCCCATCATCAAGATCGACGGCATTTCGAAAAGCTTCGGCACCTTCAAGGTGCTGGACGGCCTCTCGATGCAAGTCATGCCCGGCGAGAAGCTGGCGCTGATCGGCCCGTCGGGTTCGGGCAAAACGACGATCCTGCGCATCCTGATGACGCTCGAGCGCATTGACAGCGGCCACATCCAGGTCGACGGCGAGCAGCTGTACCACATGGAGCGTAACGGCCGGCTGTTGACGGCGGATGAGCGGCATTTGGCAAAGATGCGCCAGAAGATCGGCATGGTCTTCCAATTGTTCAATCTGTTTCCGCACAAATGCGTCATCGACAATGTGACGCTGGCACCGATGCTGACCAAAGGCATGCCGCGGGCCGCCGCCGAGAAGCGGGCGATGGAACTGCTCGACATGGTCGGCATGGTCGACAAGGCCAAAGCGATGCCGGCGCAGCTTTCCGGCGGACAGAAGCAGCGCGTCGCGATTGCCCGGGCGCTGGCGCTCTCGCCGAAGATCATGCTGTTCGACGAGGTCACCTCGGCGCTCGACCCGGAACTTGTCGACGAGGTGCTCAACGTCATGCGCAAGCTCGCCGCCGAGACCGACATGACCATGCTGCTGGTCACCCACGAGATGGGTTTCGCCCATGACTTCGCTGACCGGGTGCTGTTCTTCGATCGCGGCAGAATAGTCGAGGAGGGCAAGCCCGATGAGATTTTCCGCCATCCCAAACAGGAGCGCACGCAAGGCTTCCTGAAGAAGATCATTGCGGCCGGACATCGGGTCTGACCGCCATGCGAGGCGGCGACGCCTCAAGCAAACCAAGAAGACAGACAAACAAGGAGTTGGGAACAATGAAGAAATTTGCCATTTTGGCCGGCGTCGCCGGTATTGCACTGACGGCGGTGTTGGCCGCCTCGACGGCCGGCTCGGCCGATGACAGCAAGCTCGAGCAGCTCAAGGCGCAAGGCTTTGCCCGCGTCGCCATCGCCAACGAGCCGCCCTATACGGCGGTCGCTGCCGACGGCAAGGTTTCGGGTGCGGCGCCCGACGTTGCCCGTGAAATCTTCAAACGCCTTGGCGTCAACGATATCGTCGCCTCGATCTCGGAATATGGCGCGATGATCCCCGGCCTGCAGGCCGGCCGCTTCGACGTCGTCACCGCCGGCCTGTTCATGAAGCCGGAACGTTGCGCGGCGGTCGTGTATTCGGAGCCGGTGCTGTGCGACGCCGAGGCGATGCTGGTGAAGAAGGGCAACCCGAAGGGCTTCAAGAGCTATGAGGATGTCGCCAAGGACGCGAGCGCGACGATCGGCGCGCCGGGCGGCGGCACCGAAGAGAAGCTGGCGCTCACCGCCGGCGTGCCGCGCGAGCGCGTCATCGTTGTGCCGGACGGCCAGAGCGGCCTGAAGATGCTGCAGGACGGCCGCATCGATGCCTATTCGCTGCCGGTGCTGTCGATCAACGACCTGGTCAAGAAGGCCAATGATCCGAACCTCGAAGTCGTCGCGCCGGTGGTCGGCGCACCGGTCTATTGCGACGGCGCGGCATTCAAGAAGGGCGACGAGGCGCTGCGCGACGCCTATGACGTCGAACTGGCGAAGCTGAAGAAGTCCGGCGAGTTCGCCAAGATCATCGAGCCCTATGGCTTCTCGGCGGCGGCGGCGATGTCGACGACGCGCGACAAGCTCTGCTCGGCGAAGTAACCACCTCTTCCTTCTCCCTGTTCGCGGGGAGAAGGTGGCCCCAAGGGCCGAATGAGGGGCGACGCCAGCTTCTGACAAGTTGGCTCTGCCCCTCATCTGCCTGCCGGCATCTTCTCCCGTAGACGGGGAGAAGGACGCTGAAGCGAACGCCTTGCCAAATATTCAATGCGGAGCTTTTTCGATCCAATGACCCAATGGTCCGGCTATTTCGGCCTGATATTGCAAGGAGCGCTTGTCACCATCGAGCTGACGCTGATGGGGTCGGTGCTGGCCTTGATCATGGCCTTTCTTGCCGGACTGGGGCGGCTGTCGCGGTTTTTCGTGCTGCGCGCGCTGGCGACCGCCTATATCGAGTTCTTTCGCGGCACCTCGATCTTCGTGCAGCTGTTCTGGGCCTATTTCGTGCTGCCTTTGGCCGGCATTTCACTGACGCCGCTGCAGGCCGGCGTGCTGGCGCTGGGCCTCAATGTCGGCGCCTATGCAGCGGAAGTGGTACGTGGCGCCATCAAGTCGATCGGCCGCGAACAATATGAGGCCTGCACTGCGCTCAATCTCGGCCGCTGGCAAGGCATGCGCCATATCATCCTGCCGCAGGCGCTTTTGGTGATGCTGCCGACCTTCGGCAACAACGCCATTGAATTGCTCAAGGCCACCGCCGTCGTCTCGCTGATCTCGCTTGCCGACCTGACCTTCCAGGCGCAGGTGGTGCGCTCGCAGACCGGCAACACGCTGGTGCCGTTCAGCACCATCCTCGTCATCTATTTCGCCCTGGCGCTGCTCATCTCATGGGGCGTGCGGTCGCTGGAACGCCGCATGGCGCGTGGCCTGGACGGGGTGCGCGTCTGATGGATCGGGCCTCATAATGGAATGGGATTGGGATTTTGTCCGGCAGATCCTGCCGACGCTGATCGAGGGGGTGAAGATCACCATCCTGGCGACGCTGCTCGGCTCGGTGCTGGCGGCCGTCGTGGGGCTGGGCATCGCGTTGGCGCGCCGTTCGCCGAACAGGGCTCTGTCGCGCACCGTCGGTTTCCTTGCCGAGTTCATCCGTGGCACGCCGCTGTTGGTGCAGCTCTATTTCATCTTCTACGTGCTGCCGGATTTCGGCGTGCTGTTGCCGCCGCTGGTGGCGGGCGTGATCGGCCTCGGGCTGCATTACGGCACCTACACGGCCGAGGTCTACCGCGCCGGCATCGATAATGTGCCGCGCGGCCAATGGGAAGCGGCCAAGGCCTGCAATCTGAACGCCACGCAGACGTGGACGCACATCATCATTCCCCAGGCGATTCCGCCGATGATCCCGGCGCTTGCCAATTATTTCATTGCCATGTTCAAGGAGACGCCGCTGCTGTCGGCGATCACCGTGCTGGAACTGATGAACCAGGCCAAGAGCGTCGCCAACACCTATTATCGCTATATCGAACCGATCACGTTGGTCGGCGCCTTCTTCCTCGTCATCAGCCTGTTCTCGGTGGTGCTGCTGCGCTGGCTGGAACACCGCTATGGGCGGATCGAAAGATGATTGCTGCACCCGATATCCGCCTGCGCTCGGCCCGGCCGGCGCTCGATGCGCGTCCGCTGGAAAAGCGGGTCGGGCTGATCATCCTTGCCACCGACCATACGAGCGAACCGGATTTTCGCCGCATGGTGGCAAGCGACCGCATCGGCGTCTATGTCGCGCGTATTCCCTACGCCAACCCGACGACGCCCGAGAATTTGCGCAAGATGCAGCCGTCACTGACGGCGGGCGCGGGCCTCATCCTTCCCGACGAGCCGCTCGACGCGATCTGCTATTCCTGCACCTCGGCCTCCGTCGTGATTGGCGATGCCGAAATCGAGGCGGCGGTGCAGGCCGCGAAACCCGGCGCGCCGGTGGTCACGCCGCCGATGGCGGCGGTGCGCGGCCTGAAGGCGCTGGGCGCCAGGACAATCAGCATTCTCACCCCTTATACGGTCGAGACCAGCCGGCCGATGGCGGCCTATTTCGCGGCGCACGGTTTCGAGATCGCCAGCTTCACTTGCCTTGGCTTCGAGGACGACCGTGAGATGGCGCGGATATCGCCGAAGTCCTTGGTCGATCTGGCCCGCGAAGCGACTGATGCGCAAGCCGACGCGCTGTTCGTCTCCTGCACGGCGCTACGGTCGGCGGCAGCAGTGGTCGGCATGGAGGAAGCCATCGGCCGCCCCGTCGTCACCAGCAACCAGGCGACGGCCTGGAATTGCCTGCGGCTTTGCGGCGACGACGAGCCGCGGGCCGAATTCGGCCGCCTGATGACGCTGCCGTTGAACTGATTGATGAGCCATGACCGCTTCCCAGATAAGCCTCTCCGATATCCACGCCGCGCGCGAGCGCATCGCAGGCAAAGTCGAGCGTACGCCGACCGTCACTTCCCGAAGTCTTTCCTATCACTTGGGCGCGCCTGTTTATCTCAAGCTCGAACATCGGCAGACCACCGGCGCCTTCAAGTTGCGCGGTGCCTCGAATGCTATCGCTTCGCTGACACAAGGGGAGAAGGCGCGCGGTGTAGTCGCCGCCTCGACCGGCAATCACGGCCGGGCGCTTGCCTATGCCGCTCAACTGCAAGGCATCCACGCGACGATCTGCATGTCGCGGCTCGTGCCTGAGAACAAGCTCGAGGAGATCCGTCGGCTTGGCGCCGAGATCCGCATCGTCGGCAACAGCCAGGACGAGGCGCAGCAGGAAGTCGAACGGCTGGTCGCGGAAGAGGGGCTGATCATGCTGCCGCCTTTCGACCATCCTGCGATCGTCGCCGGGCAAGGGACACTTGGGCTGGAGATCATGGAACAAGTTGCGGACGCCGCTTTGGTGTTGGTGCCGCTGTCAGGCGGCGGGCTGGCGGCTGGCGTCGCTGCTGCCGTGAAGGGCGTCAGCCCGGCAACGAAGGTCGTCGGCGTTTCGATGGCGCGCGGTGCTGCGATGAAGGCAAGCCTCGATGCCGGGCATCCGGTGTTGGTCGAGGAACTTCCGACGTTGGCCGATTCACTCGGCGGCGGCATCGGCCTCGACAACCGGCTGACCTTCTCGATGTGTCGCGACCTGCTTGACGGCGTGATCCTGCTCAGCGAGGACGAGATCGCCGCCGGCATTCGTCATGCTTATGAGCAGGAGCGCGAGGTCGTCGAGGGCGCCGGCGCGGTCGGCATCGCGGCCGTGCTTGCCGGCAAGGTCAAAGCGAACGGCGCGACGGTGCTCGTTCTGTCCGGCCGCAATATTGACATGACACTGCACCGCAAGATCATCTGCGGCGAAGCAATTGCGGAGCACGCAGCATGAGCCGGATGACGATCCTCACCGAAGCTGAATTGCGCAAGATCGTGAAGCTCGATCTCGATGCCGTCGCCTGCGTCGAGAACGCATTTCGTGCACTCGCCACCTTGCCGGTGGCGATGCCGCCGATCCTACGGCTGGACATTCCAGAGCATCGTGGCGAGGTCGACGTCAAGACCGCCTATGTGCCGGGCATCGATGGTTTTGCGATCAAGATCAGTCCCGGCTTTTTCGACAATCCGAAGCTCGGCCTGCCCAGCGTCAACGGCATGATGGTGCTGCTGTCGGCGAAAACCGGTCTGGTCGAGGCGCTGCTGCTCGACAATGGCTATCTCACCGACATCCGCACCGCCGCCGCCGGTGCGGTCGCCGCCAAGCATCTGTCGCGGCCGGACTCCTCCGTCGCTGCGGTCTTCGGCGCCGGTGTTCAGGCCGGACTGCAGCTCGAGGCGCTGATGCTGGTGCGGCCGATCACCGAGGCCCGCATCTGGGCAAGGGATGCCGCCAAGGCCGAAGCGGCGGCAGATACGCTGCGCGAAAGGCTGGGCATTATCGTTCACGCCGAGCCCGACGCGGCAAAGGCAGCGGCCGATGCCGACATTATCGTCACCACGACGCCGTCGACCGAGCCGCTGATCAAGGCCGGCTTCGTCTCCGCCGGCCAGCACATCACCGCGATGGGGTCGGATGCCGAGCACAAGAACGAGATCGCGCCGGCGATCCTGCGCATGGCCGATCTCTACGTCGCCGACAGCGCCAAGCAGACGCGGCGCCTGGGCGAACTGCACCATGCCATCGCGGCGGGCGTGATGGCGGCCGATGCCGAGATCACCGAGCTCGGCCACATCATCGCCGGCGAAAGGCATGGCCGGCGTTCGGACAGCGACATCACCATCGCCGACCTGACCGGCACCGGCGTGCAGGACACGGCGATCGCCACGTTCGCCCGCGACCGTGCGCGGGCGGCCAAGAGCGGTACGATTTTCGAAAGCTGATGCTGGCCGCAAGGCCCAACAAACGAGGACCAAGAACAATGCAGCCGAATTTGAAATTCTCGCGCGGCGAATATGCGGACCGCCTCGCCAAGACGCGGAAGGCCATGGAGGCCAAGGGCGTCGATCTGCTGATCGTCAGCGATCCGTCCAACATGGCCTGGCTGACCGGCTATGACGGCTGGTCGTTCTATGTGCACCAGGCCGTTATCGTGCCGCCGTCGGGCGAGCCGGTGTGGTACGGGCGCGGCCAGGACGCCAACGGCGCCAAGCGCACCGCCTATCTCGCGCACGACAACATCGTCGGCTATGCCGACCACTATGTGCAGTCGACCGAGCGCCACCCGATGGATTTTCTGTCCAGCGTGCTCGCCGACCGCGGCTGGGGCAAGCTCAGCATCGGCGTCGAGATGGACAATTACTGGTTCTCGGCCGCTGCCTTCGCGTCGTTGCAGAAGCATTTACCCAACGCCCGCTTCGTCGACGCCACGGCACTGGTCAACTGGCAGCGCGCGGTGAAGAGCCCGACCGAAATCGACTATATGCGCAAAGCCGCCCGCATCGTCGAAGCGATGCACCAGCGCATCGTCGACAAGATCGAAGTCGGCATGCGCAAATGCGACCTGGTCGCCGAGATCTATGACGCCGGCACGCGCGGCGTCGATGGCATCGGCGGCGACTATCCGGCGATCGTGCCGCTGCTGCCGTCGGGCGCCGATGCGTCGGCGCCGCATCTGACTTGGGACGACAGGCCGATGAAATCGGGCGAAGGCACCTTCTTCGAGATTGCCGGCTGCTACAACCGTTACCATTGTCCGCTTTCCCGGACAGTGTTCCTTGGTAAACCGACGCTGGAATTCCTCGACGCCGAGAAGGCGACCCTGGAAGGCATGGAAGCGGGGCTTGCCGCCGCCAAACCCGGCAACACATGCGAGGACATCGCCAACGCGTTCTTCGTGGTGCTGAAGAGATACGGCATCGTCAAGGACAACCGCACCGGCTACCCGATCGGGCTTTCCTATCCGCCGGATTGGGGCGAACGCACCATGAGCCTGCGCCCCGGCGACCGTACCGAGCTCAAGCCCGGCATGACCTTCCATTTCATGACCGGCCTGTGGCTGGAGACGATGGGACTGGAGATCACCGAGTGCATCCTGATCACCGAAACGGGGGTCGAGTGCCTGGCCAATGTGCCGCGCAAGCTGGTGGTGAAGAATTGAGCCCGATGTCCAGCCTTCGCCCATCACCGATCACGCCGACCGTCGATTTCGAGCGCGACGGCGTGCAGCACGGTTTCCTGCGCCTGCCTTACAGCCGTGACGATTCGGCTTGGGGATCGGTGATGATCCCGGTCTGCGTCATCCGCAACGGCAACGGGCCGAGCGCATTGCTCACCGGCGGCAATCATGGCGACGAGTATGAGGGGCCGCTGGCGCTTTATGACCTCGCCCGCATGCTCGATCCGAGGCAAGTCAGCGGCACGGTCATCATCGTGCCGGCGATGAACTATCCGGCGTTCCGCGCCGGCACGCGCACCTCGCCTATCGACAAGGGCAATCTCAACCGCAGCTTTCCCGGCCGGCCCGACGGCACGGTGACCGAGAAGATCGCCGACTATTTCCAGCGCGAATTGCTGCCCCGTACAGACATCGCGCTCGATTTCCACTCCGGCGGCAAGACGCTCGATTTCGTGCCGTTCTGCGCCGCCCATATCCGGCCCGACAAGGCGCTGGAAGAGAAGGGGTTCGCGGCGGTAGAAGCGTTCTCCGCGCCTTGGTCGATGAAGATGCTGGAGATCGATGCAGTCGGCATGTTCGACACTGCCGCCGAGGAGATGGGCAAGCTGTTCATCACCACTGAGCTCGGCGGCGGTGGTACTTCCCGCGCGGAAACGGTGCGCATCGCCCGGCGCGGCGTGCTCAATGTGCTGCGCCATGCCGGCATCGTCGCCGGCGAGGTCGAAACGCGCCCGACCCGCTGGCTGGACATGCCGTCCGGCGATTGCTTTTTGTTCGCCGAGGACGACGGGATGATCGAGACGATGATCGATCTCGGCGAGCCGGTGGCAGAGAACCAGGTGCTGGCGCGGGTCCATTCCATAGGCCGCACCGGCGGCGCTCCGCAGGAGATCCGGGCCAAAATGTCCGGTCTATTGGCGGCTCGGCATTTCCCCGGATTGGTCAAGGCTGGCGACTGTGCTGCTGTGGTGGCGGTGCTGGTCTCTTGAGGGCTAGAGCGGGATGCGTTCAAATTTGAAGCGGGCATCCCTATCTGTTTGTTTTAGCCGCATTTCTGCGACGCCAAGTGATTCGCTTGGCTGCAAAATGCTCTAGAAGGCCGATGTCGGAACCGGCTCGGCCTTGCCCTTGGGGCGATCACCGATGGCAAAGACGGCGCTCGCCTCGCTGACGATTGAGACATGATCCTTGGCGGCTGTTCCGGCGGCCGCACTGTCGCCGCGCATGATTGCAGTAACGATGGCATCATGCTCCTGCCAGGACTGGGCCAGCCGGCCGGGCAGCATGAATTGCGCGCGCCGGAACGGCGCCAGGCGGCCGCGGGTCATGACTGTCAGTTCATAAATGTGCTTGCTGTGGGCGCCGCGATAGAGCCGGGTGTGGAACTCGGTGTTGAAAAGCTCATACTCTTCTTCGGCACCGAGCTGCACAAAGCGCGCCGAGGCCTGATGCTCTGCCTCGAGCGTGCGGCGCTCGCCGGCCGTCATGCGTTCGGCCGAAAAGCGCGCGCAGATCGCCTCAAGCTCGGCCATGCTCTCGAACATCGAGGCGAGATGCTCCTGCGTCACCACGGCGACAGTGGCGCCGCGGTTGGGCCGTCTTTCTACCAAGCCCATGGCGCTGAGCCGGCTGAGCGCCTCCCTGATCGGGGTACGTGAGACGTCGAAGCGGGCGGCGAGCGAGGCTTCGTCGAGCTTTTCGCCGGGGCGCAGGAAACCGGTCACGATCCGGTCACTGATCGCCCTCACCATCTGATCGACGGTCGTGCCCGACCTGATCAAATTGCGCTTTCCCGACACGTCTCCTCCGTCCAGTCTTTTCGCATGCAGCCGTGGGCCAGGCGGCTCATCGGCCGTTTCGACTCCGCCGCAACTCTGTATGCCTGTATTTTAGCCTGCATGTCAAACTGGTTATTTTAAAGGCAAAAAGTGTATGCAATTGCTCCGGCTTTGAGCAGGCCATGGTGATGTCTTCATTGATATCATTGATGAAATTCCGTTTATCAAACTGGCATGCTGATTGCATACACTTCTTCATTGAGGTGTTAACCGGCCCCCAAAGGCCCCACAGAGGGAGCATTCACATGACCGAGAGATTCATGCTTAGCCGCCGCGACCTGCTCAAGACTTCCGCCGCCGGAGCGGCGCTCGGCCTTGCGTCCGCATCGTTTCCGATCAGCAGGGCTTTTGCTGCGACGGCCACCGTCGGCTTCATCTATGTCGGGCCAAAGGACGATTACGGCTATAACCAGGCGCATGCCGAAGGCGCCGTCACGCTGAAGGGAATGGAGGGCATCTCCGTCGTCGAGGAGGAGAACGTGCCGGAGACGGTCGACGTCCAGAAGACGATGGAATCGATGATCAACCTCGACGGCGCGTCGCTGATCTTCCCGACCTCATTCGGCTATTTCGATCCACACATGCTCGCCATGTGTGCGAAATTCCCGGACGTGCAGTTCCGCCATTGCGGCGGCATGTGGAATAAGGACAAGCATCCGATGAATGCGGGTTCCTATTTCGGCTATATCGGCATGGGCCAGTATCTCAACGGCGTCGTCGCCGGTCACACCAGCAAGACCAAGAAGCTCGGCTTCGTCGCGGCAAAGCCGATCCCGCAGGTGTTGCTCAACATCAATTCCTTCCTGCTCGGCGCGCGCTCGGTCGACCCGACCATCGCTTGCCAGGTGATCTTCACCGGCGAGTGGTCGCTGGCGGTCAAGGAGGCGGAGGCCACCAATGCGCTGGTCGACCAAGGTGCCGACGTCATCACCTGCCATGTCGACAGCCCCAAGGTGGTGGTCGAGACGGCGGCCGGACGTGGCGCCTTCATCTGCGGCTATCATGCCAACCAGAGCCCGCTGGCGCCGGAAAAATACCTGACCGGCGCGGAATGGAACTGGGCCAAGGTCTACAAGATGTTCGTCGACGATCTGGTGGCCGGCACGCCGCTGCCCAATTTCACGCGCGGCGGCCTTGCCGACGGCTTCGTCAAGATGAGCCCGCTCGGCCCCGCCGTCGGCGATGCCGCCCGCAAGCAGTTCGACGGCACGCTTGCCGAAATGATGAAAGGCGGGTTTTCCGTCATCAAGGGTCCGTTGAAGAGCAACAAGGGCGTTGTTGTCGCGACCGAAGACCAGACCTTCGCCGAGACCGCGATCGAGCTCGAAAGCATGGACTACCTCGTCGAGGGCGTCGTCGGTTCGACCGCCTGAACCGGATCGGAGACGGGGCCATGGCAGACACGGTCAGCACTGCGGGCGCACCGGCGCTGTTTGGCGCCAAGAATTATCCGGCGGCGCTCGAATGGGTGGCGCGGCGGGCGGAAGCCTTCGTCATACCGCTCGCGGCACTGATCGTCGGCATGGCGCTGTTCAGCCTGTTCATTGCGCTGGTCGGCAAGTCGCCGGTGCAGCTCTATGAAACGATGTGGCGCGGCGGCTTCGGCTCGTGGTTCTCGATCCAGAATTCGCTGTCGCGGGCAGCGCCGCTTTTGCTGGCAGCGCTTTGCGTTGCGCTGCCGGCCCGGCTCGGCCTCGTCGTCATCGGCGGCGAAGGCGCGATCGTGCTGGGCGGCGTTGCCGCCGCCGCCATCGGCGTCGCAGTGAATGGCGCGCCGGCTTTTCTGGTCATCCTGCTGATGGGCGTGGCGGGCATGGTCGCCGGCGGCATCTGGATCGGCGCCGTCGGCGCGCTCCGCCACTACCGCGCCGTCAACGAAACCATCTCCAGCCTGCTGATGGCCTATATCGCCATCGCGCTGATGAATCATCTGGTCGAAGGACCGCTGCGCGATCCAGCCTCGCTCAACAAACCCTCGACTGAGCCGCTGGCGGATGCCTACCGCATCGGCAACATTCCAGGCATGGACGTGCACTGGGGCCTCGTCGTCGGCATCGTCGCCTGCGTCCTGTCCTGGCTGTTGATCGAAAAGACTCGCTGGGGGTTTGCCGCTCGCATTGCCGGCGGCAATGTCAGGGCGGCCCAGGTGCAAGGGCTTGCCGTCGGACCGCTGATCGTCGGCTTCACCGGGCTGGCCGGCGGCTTTGCCGGGTTAGCCGGCATGCTGGAAGTCGGCGCCGTGCAAGGCAGCGCCAACGCCTCGCTCGCCGCCGGCTACGGCTATACCGGCATCCTCGTCGCCTTCCTCGCCCGCCACAATCCGCTCGCCATCATCCCGGTCGCCGTCCTGCTCGGCGGCGTCGGCGCTTCCGGCGGGCTGATCCAGCGCCGCATGGACTTGCCCGATGCCACCGTGCTGGTGCTGCAAGGCATGCTCTTCGTCGTCATCCTGTTCAGCGAAACTTTTTACGGCCGCTTCAAGGTCTTCAATCCGGATCTGTGGAAGAGGCCCGATCTCTTGAAGGGGGCTACGTCATGAAGGGGACTGGCTGATGGAGGCGACCGAGATCGGTCTGTGGGGCGTGCCGCTCGCCATTCTTGGCGGCGCCATCCGCGTCTCGACGCCGTTCATCTTCGTGTCGCTGGGCGAAGCCATCACCGAGCGCTCCGGCCGCATCAATCTCGGCCTCGAAGGCACGCTTGTCTTCGGCGCAATGACCGCCTATGCGGTAGCGGTGATGACCGGCTCGCCATGGCTCGGCCTGCTGGCTGCCGCAGGTGCCGGTCTTTGCTTCGGCCTGTTCCATGGCTGGATCTGCAAATTCCGCGGCGTGAACGACATCGCCATCGGCATAGCGCTGATGCTGTTCGGCTCCGGTCTCGCCTTCTTCTTCGGCAAGCCGTTCATCCAGCCCTCGGCGCCCAACCTGCCGGCCATCGCCTTCGGTGGCTGGTCGAACATTCCGCAGGTGCAGGCCGCGCTCAACGTCAACGTCCTGTTCCTGATCGGCGCGGCACTTGCGCTGTTCCTGTGGTGGGCCTTCCGCAACACCCGCGCCGGCCTGATCGTGCGCGTCGTCGGCGACAGCTCCGATGCGGCGCGCGCCATGGGCCTCAATCCGAACACTGTGCGCCTGCTTGCGACAGGCATCGGCGGCGCGCTCGCCGGCATCGGCGGCGCTTATCTGTCGCTCTATTATCCCGGCAGCTGGACCGAACGCATCTCGTCGGGGCAGGGGCTGATGGCGGTGGCGCTGGTCATCTTCGCGCGCTGGAACCCGCTTGGCTGCTTTGCCGCGGCGCTTTTGTTCGGCGGCGCCGGGGCGCTCGGCCCCGCATTGCAATCGGTGGGGGTCACGCAGGGCTACTATCTCTTCTACGCCGCACCTTACATCCTCACGCTCATCATCATGATCGCCACCTCGTCGCCGAGCCGCTCGCTTGCCGGCGCGCCAGGCGAGTTGTCGATCACCAAATGACTGGAGTTTTTGCGATGAACGCCAGAGCCGAGATCACCCAGCGCTACATCGACGCCGACCCCTATCCGTGGCCCTATAATGGCGAGCTGCGGCCGGACAATACGGCGTTGATCATCATCGACATGCAAACCGATTTCTGCGGGCCGGGCGGCTATGTCGATCATATGGGCTACGATCTTTCGCTGGTGCGGGCGCCGATCGAGCCGATCAAGTCGGTGCTCGCAGCCATGCGGGCCAAGGGCTACACCATCATTCACACGCGCGAAGGCCACCGGCCCGATCTCGCCGACCTGCCGGCCAATAAGCGCTGGCGCTCACGCCGTATCAATGCCGGCATCGGCGACCCCGGACCTTGCGGGCGCATCCTGGTGCGCGGCGAACCGGGCTGGGATATCATCCACGACCTCTATCCGGTCGTGGGCGAACCGATCATCGACAAGCCGGGCAAGGGCTCGTTCTGTGCTACCGACCTGGAGCTGATCCTCCGCCAGCGTGGCATCGAAAACATCGTGCTGACCGGCATCACCACCGATGTCTGCGTTCACACGACGATGCGCGAGGCCAACGATCGCGGTTTCGAATGCGTGATGCTGGAGGATTGCTGCGGCGCGACCGACTATGGCAACCATCTCGCTGCAATCAAGATGATCAAGATGCAGGGCGGCGTGTTCGGCGCAGTATCGAACTCGGCGTCCTTCGTCGCGCAACTGCCGTGAGGAGACGATTTTGAGCGGAACCCCCGGCAAGAAAGCCGTCGGCGTCGAGACCATCGGCATGGCCATGCGCTTCGGCGCCTTCACCGCGCTGGACGACGTCTCGATCAAGGTGCCGGCGGGATCGTTCCATGCGCTGCTCGGCGAAAACGGCGCCGGCAAGTCGACGCTGGTCAAATGCATGATGGGTTTTTACCACCCGACCTCCGGCGACATGCTGGTCGATGGCCGCGAGGTCGCGATCGCCAGCCCGAAGGATGCGTCAGCGCTCGGCCTGGGCATGGTCTACCAGCACTTTACCCTGGTCCCGTCGCTGACCGGTGCGGAAAACCTGGTCATTTCGCGCGAGAAGGTGCCCGGCGTCATCGACTGGCGCAAGGAGCGCGCCGCACTTGCGCAATTCATGCAGCGGATGCCGTTCAAGCTGCCGCTCGATGTCAAGGTGGCGGAACTTGCCGCCGGTGAGAAGCAGAAGCTCGAAATCATCAAGCAGCTCTATCTCGGCCGCAGTTTCCTGGTGCTCGACGAGCCGACCTCCGTGCTCACTCCCGGCGAGGCGCAGGAGGTGCTTGGCCTAGTGCGCGACATGACAAGGAGCGGCGACCTTACGGTGCTGATGATCTCGCATAAATTTCATGAGGTGACGGCGTTTGCCGACGACATCACGGTGCTGCGCAAAGGCAAGCTGACCGGAACGGGGAAGGTCTCGGAACTCTCCCACAAGCAGATGGCGGCGATGATGATCGGCGACCAGCCGATTGCAGCGCTCGACAGTCGTGCTCCGGTGCCGGCCGGAGCCCGGCAGGTTCTGACGGTGAAATCGCTGAAGGCGCCCGACCGAACGGGGCTGAAAACCATCGACATCGGCGAACTCGATGTGAAGTCCGGCGAGATCGTCGGCATTGCCGGCATCTCCGGCAACGGCCAGAAGGAGTTTCTCGAGGTCCTTGCCGGACAGCGGGCACGCAATGCCGGCGACGTTCTGGTGAAGGGCTCGCCCTATGGCGCCAGCCGCAGCGAGGCACGCACGCTCAATGTCCGCTTCATTCCGGAGGAACCGTTGCGCAACGCTTGCGCGCCGCGGATGACGGTGGCGGAAAACATGGCTTTCCGCACCTTCGACCTGAACGAAGCCGGCAAGCCGATCAACTGGATCAGGATGAGTGCCATCAGGGACTACGCGGCCCGCCTGGTCGAACAGTTCAAGGTCAAGACGGCCTCGCTCGCTTCGCCGATTTCGTCGCTGTCAGGCGGCAATGTGCAGCGCGCCGTGCTGGCGCGCGAGCTGACAGGCGACGTTGATCTTCTGATCGTCTCCAATCCGTGCTTCGGCCTCGACTTCTCCGCCGTCGCCGAGATCCGCGCCCGCATCATGAAGGCGCGCAACGCCGGTGCCGCCGTGCTTTTGATGTCGGAGGACCTCGACGAGCTGCTCGAACTCTCCGACCGCATCTTCGTCATGTCCGACGGCGCGCTGGTCTACGAGACGCCGATCGCGCAGGCGAGTGTGCAGACGATCGGCGAGCACATGGCGGGACATCATTGATGGCGGAGATCGACGCGCTGCCGTTTCCGTTTGTCTTCAAGCCTGAGGCGATGGCGCTGGTCGTCATCGACATGCAGCGCGACTTTGCCGAACCCGGCGGCTTCGGCGCCAGCCTCGGCAACGACGTCAGCCGGGTGGTGGCGATCGTGCCGACGGTGAAGAGACTGATCGAGGGATTTCGCGCCGCCGGCCTGCCGGTCATCCACACGATGGAGTGCCACAAGGCAGACCTTTCGGATCTGCCTCCGGCTAAGCGCAATCGCGGCAATCCGTCGATCAGAATCGGCGACACTGGGCCGATGGGCCGTGTGCTGATCGTCGGCGAGCCAGGAACGGCGATCCTCGATGAACTTGCCCCATTGCCTGGCGAGATCGTCATCGAAAAACCGGGCAAGGGGGCGTTCTATGCGACCAGCTTCGGCGATGACCTGAAACGGCTCGGCGCGCAGCAATTGGTCTTTGCCGGGGTGACGACGGAGGTCTGCGTGCAGACGACGATGCGCGAGGCCAACGACCGCGGCTATGAATGCCTGCTCGCCGAGGATGCGACCGAGAGCTATTTTCCGGAGTTCAAGGCGGCTGCCTTGGCCATGATCAGGGCGCAGGGCGCCATCGTCGGCTGGACGGCGACAACGGACCAGGTGCTCGAGGGACTTTCCAATGCCTAACATTGCATACCAGGCTCTCATCCAAGGGGGCTGGCGTGATCTGCCATTCGAGCATTTTCGCGAAGGCATCACAGTGCATTGGCTGCTCAAGGGCAGTCCGGTCGAGCCGTCGGTCGCGATCCTGAATTACCGGGCGGGCGCCGGCGTGCCGCGTCACCGCCATGCCGGGCTGGAAACCATCATCGTACTGGAAGGCACGCAGAGCGACGAGAATGGCGATTATGCCTCGGGCAGCGTGATCCTGAACCCGGTCGGAACCGAACACTCGGTGTGGACGAAGGATGGCTGCGTCGTGCTCATCCAGTGGAACCTGCCGGTAGTCATTCTGGGCGAGGCCAAATGAACGACATCCGCTTCGACATAGGCAGCTTGCACGCCGCCTATCAGGCCGGCGTCGGCATCGGCGAGATGGTCGATACGCTCCATGCGCGGCTCGCGGCGGCCGATGACCCCGGCATCTTCATCCATCTGGCGAGCAGAGCGGAGATGCTTGCCGAAGCAGAAAAGCTCGGCCCGTTCGATCCGGTGGCAAAGCCGCTATGGGGCGTACCGTTCGCGGTCAAGGACAACATCGATGTCGCCGGCATGCCGACCACGGCGGCATGCGCCGAATTTGCCTACTTGCCGGTGAAAGACGCTACCGTCGTGGCGCGGCTCAAGGCCGCCGGCGCGCTGGTCGTCGGCAAGACCAATCTCGACCAGTTCGCCACTGGCCTGGTCGGCGTGCGCACGCCCTATCCGATCCCGAGGAACGCGATCGATCCAAAACTGGTGCCGGGCGGCTCCTCGTGCGGCTCGGCCGTGGCGACGGCGCGTGGCATCGTCTCGTTCGCGCTCGGCACCGATACCGCCGGCTCCGGCCGCATACCCGCCGGTCTCAACAACATCGTCGGGCTGAAGCCGAGCGTCGGCGCGATTTCTGCCGCCGGCGTCGTGCCGGCTTGCCGGACACTCGACTGCGTCTCGGTGTTCGCGCTCACTGTCGACGACGCCTACAGCGTGTTCGAGGCCGCGGCGGCAAAGGACGACGCCGATCCTTATTCGCGCGACCTCTGCATTCAGGCTCTTGCCGCGCGCCCGCCGGTGCTGACGGTTGGCGTGCCGGCGAAGGCCGACCGGATATTCTTTGACGACGGAGCGATGCAGGATGGCTTCGAGGCCGCTCTTGCCTCGCTCGAGAAGCTGGGCTGCAGGCTGGTCGAAATCCCTTTTGGCGATTTCTACGCCACTGCCAATCTGCTCTACGAAGGCGCCTGGGTGGCCGAGCGTTACGCCGCGATCAGGGACTTCATGGAAGTCAACGAGGTAGCGATGCATCCGGTGACGCGGCAGATCATTGGCGGCGCACGAAAACTTTCCGCAGCGGACGCCTTCAAGGGGCTCTATGCCTTGCAAGCCTTCAAGGCCAAGCTTGCGCTGGTCATCGCCTCAGTCGACCTTTTCTGTGTGCCGACCGCGCCGACCCACTACACAGTCGAAGCGGTGTTGGCCGATCCGATCGTCACCAACAGCCGGCTCGGCACCTACACCAACTTCGTCAATCTGCTCGACATGTGCGGCATCGCCGTGCCGACCGGAACACGCAGCGACGGTTTGCCGATGAGCGTTACCTTGCTTGCCGCGGCTGGCAAGGACCACCTGACGGCGTCGCTTGCCCGCGACATCCATGTGGCAAGCGGTCTTTCGCTGGGCGCTACCGGCTGGCCGCAGCCGTTGCGTGGCGATGCGCGAGCGGACGTGGATGAAGGCACGATCGAACTGGCCGTGGTCGGCGCCCATCTGTCGGGGATGGCGCTGAACGGCCAGTTGCAGCGGCTCGGCGCAATGTTCGCCCGGGCTGCAAGAACGGCGCCGCTCTACCGGCTTTACGCGCTTGCCGGCCAGTCGGTGTCGAGACCAGGTCTCGAGCGGACCTGCAACGGTGAGGGGACTGCGATCGAGGTCGAAGTCTGGCGGCTATCGCCGCAAGCCTTCGGCCGCTTCGTCGCCGCGATCCCGCCGCCGCTCGGCATCGGAACGCTTGTGCTTGACGACGGAACTTCGCCGAAAGGCTTCCTCGTCGAAAGTGCCGGCCTTACCGATGCAGAGGAGATTTCGCATTTTGGCGGCTGGCGCAATTTCGTGGCGGATCAGCAACTGCGGAGCTGACGAGAAAGAATGCCGGTCGACGCTGGATCGCCGTCCGCCGGCTGGCGTTCAGCCGGCCATCACTCGACCTTTTGCCGGAATTTCGAATGGCAGCTCGAGCAATCCTGCAAGATGAGATGCAGGAGGTGCTCCGCCGGCAATTTGGCGGGGTCGGCTTCCGCCGGCCCCGGCCGCTTGCCAAGCAGGCTGCCACCGCCCATCGCCAGGCCGGAACCCATTCTCATGTCGTCGGTGATACGCGGCGGCGCCTGCTCGGCGTCGGAGGCCAGGGCGCTGGCCAGCGTCCCGATGTGGCGAGCCAGCCCTTCGAACTCCGCGCGGGCGGGGTCGATATCCGGCTTGGCGCCTGAAGGCGCGCCCAATGTCGCGCTGGGGAATTCGGCAATCAGGGAAGGGCCGGTGCGGGCGCGGATGGTCTCGGCCGCCGCCTTGAACGCCGCGGCGTCATAGGCCCGCTTGCCGTCGAACATCCCGGCGATCGCCTTTGCCGCCGCGGCCATTTCCTTCATCGAGGCCTGGCGAGCCTCGATGACCGCATCACGGCCCGAATGGCCGGCGGCGAGCACGACAGAGACGCAGGCAAGCGACAGCACTGTTGCAGCAGCTGCGAGCCTCACTGGGCCATGCCTTGTCCCGCCAGCTCGTCGATGATCGGGCAATCCGGCCGCTCGTCGCCGTGGCAGTGACTGACCAGATGGTGGAGTAAGCCGCGCAATCCGACCAGTTCGGCGATCTTCCTGTCGACCTCCACCAGCTTGGCTTTCGCGATCGCTTTCACGTCGGCGCTGTCACGTTCCCTGTCTTGGTACAGCGAGAGCAACTGGCGGCATTCGTCGACCGAAAACCCCAGGCTTCGCGAGCGCTGCACGAAGCGCAGCCGGTGAATATCGGCCGTCGAGTAATCGCGATAGCCATTGTCTGTCCGGGCCGGATGCAAGAGCCCGATGTCCTCGTAATAACGGATCGTCTTGGCCGGCAGGCCGGATTTTTCGGATGCGATGCCGATGTTCATGGTGGAAAATCTCCTTTGTCGAAGCAATAGACCTTCCAGTAGATGGAAGGTCAACCTGATGTGGCGATTTTGGATGCCCGACGCAACCGCCCGCAGGCTCCAACCGTTTGCCTGCCAACAGCGCATACTGAACCTTCGGGAAGAAATCAGTTTTCGGAAACGTTTATCGAACAGCGCTCAAAACCCGGTGTTCGACACCGGGTACCGATGAGAAGACCCTCCGGCGGCACGTTACATCGTGCATACGCCGAGGAGACAGAATATGCCCGTCAAGGCCTATATCAACCGGATCGCGACAGCGGTGCCGGAGCACGAGGTTCATCAATTCTACCTGCGTTTCGCGGCCTCCATGCTCGCGGCCGATCGCCGGAGACTCTTCGAACGCATGGCCGATCTTGCCGGCATCGAGCACCGCTATTCCTGCTTTGCGCCGGCGTCCGACCCCGAAGGACCAAATGCCGACCTGGCCGGGACCTTCATCCGGGGTGCGTTTCCCGGAACGGCCATGAGAATGGCGATGTTCGACGATGCCGCACCTGTTCTGGCGCAAAAGGGCATCGACGGGTTGCAGCTTGGCGACGACGCTTCCCGCATCACCCATCTTATCGTCACCACCTGCACCGGTTTTTCGGCGCCGGGCATCGATCTGGAGCTGGTTGCGCGTTGCGGGCTGCCCGACAGTGTCGAACGCACGATGATCGGGTTCATGGGTTGCTACGCGGCGATCAACGGCCTCAAACTGGCCCGCCACATCGTTCGCTCCGACCCGCAGGCCAAGGTCCTGCTGGTCAATATCGAGCTCTGCACGATGCATCTGCGTGAAACCACCGAACTGGAAAAGCTGCTGTCGTTCTGCCTTTGGGGCGATGGCTGCGCGGCCGCGCTCATCACCGCCGAGCCGGCCGGCATCGAGCTCGATAGCTTTCACTGTATGGTGGCGAGGGAACGGCGGGATCTGATGCGCTGGAATATTCGCGACCACGGCTTCGAAATGGTTCTTTCCGGCCAGGTCCCGGCAGCGATTCATGAAGCGTTACGCAACAACCAGGCCGCCATCCTCGGCGGCCGACCGACCGAGGCGATCGACCTTTGGGCCGTACACCCGGGTGGACGTTCGGTGCTCGACGCCGTCGAAAGGGCCTTGAAACTGGAGCCCACCGCGCTGGAACCATCGCGCGAGGTGTTACGCCAATACGGCAACATGTCGTCGGCGACCGTCATGTTCGTGATGAAGGAGATGCTGAAGGCGCCACCCGGCCTGGTCGGCTGCGGCATGTCGTTCGGTCCCGGGCTGACGGCCGAAACCATGCTCTTTCGAACGGTGTCATGAGCGGCCTGGAGCGCCGGCAGCTTGCGCCGGAAATCCTTGACGGACTTGCGGCCGAAGATCCGCGAGCGCTGACCGCGCGCCGCGACCTTCGTCGCATCAATATGCTGATGTTTCAGGTGCCGATAATGACGTCGTTGCTCAGGAGGTTTGTTCCAAAGCCGCCACGCCGCGTTCTGGAGATCGGCGCCGGCGATGGCTCCTTCATGCTGGCGGTAGCGCGGCGCATGGCCAGGCATTGGCCTGACGTCGAATTGGTGATGCTCGACCGCGTCGACCTCATCACGCCGCAATTGCGCGATGATTTTGACAGGCTGGGATGGACGGTCGAAGGCGTCACTGCCGATGTCTTCGACTGGGCAAGAAAGAATGAGGGCACGCGGTTCGATGCGATCACTGTCAATCTGTTTCTGCATCATCTGGACGATGCCGAACTCGTGCGCCTGTTTTCGTTGATTAGGCCGAAAGCCCCGTTGCTGCTGGCGACAGAGCCGCTGCGGGCGAAACTGGCGCTGGCCGCGACCCGTCTTCTCCCGGCAATCGGCGCCAACGACGTCACACGAAACGACGCGGCGCAAAGCGTGCGTGCCGGCTTTCGCGGCAGCGAGCTTTCCGGGCTCTGGCTTACCGCCAACGGCAAACCGGTCGAGGAACGGCGCGCCGGCCTGTTTTCCCACATTTTCGTTGGCGCCAGCTCCGGCAACGACCCATGACGCGATTATCGACCCATGATGCGATCATCATCGGCGCCGGCCCGGCGGGGACCTCCGTCGCGCTCACGCTGGTCCGGCGTGGATGGGGCGTGGCCATTGTGGAAAAGAGCGCGTTCCCGCGCCGCAAGGTCTGCGGCGAATACATGTCGGCAAGCAATCTTGCGCTTCTGGACCAGCTCGAGATCGGCGATGCCTGGCGTGCCAATGCCGGCCCCGAAATCCGCCGTGTCGGCTTCTTTTCCGGCGAGACCTGCGTCGAGGCAGAAATGCCTCGTGCAAAAGATGGGCGCTCTATAAGATCTGCAAAAGATGGCGTCGGCCGGGCGCTCGGCCGGGACATTCTCGATTCCCTGCTTTTGCAGGCCGCGCGATCGGCGGGTGTCGAAATCTTTCAGCCCTGCCGCGCCGTCGCCATCGACCGGGATGGCGAGATGCAAAGGGTACGAATTCAAGCCGGAGACGAAACGACGACGTTGCGAGCGCCGGTGATTGTCGCCGCGCACGGCTCTTGGGAACCGGGACCATTGCCCAGCCAGCTCGGAAAGACCAATCGCCCGTCGGACCTGCTCGGCTTCAAGGCGCATTTCACCGGGTCGTCCCTGGCGCCGGATTTGATGCCTCTGCTGGCCTTCCCTGGCGGCTACGGCGGCATGGTTTCGGCGGATCATGGCCGGTTGTCGATCTCGTGCTGCATTCGGCGCGATATGCTCGCGCGGCTGCGTAAACAACATGGCCCCAAACACCGGAGCCATGTGTCGGCCGCCGATGCGGTCTCCCGCCACCTGCTGGACTCATGCCGGGGCGTGAGGGACGCCCTGGATTCGGCTCTCCTCGACGGTCCGTGGCTTGCCGCAGGGCCGATCCGGCCGGGAATTCGCTCCTGCTACGAACGGGACATCTTCCGCGTCGGCAATGCAGCCGGAGAGTCTCATCCTGTTATCGCCGAGGGCATCTCGATGGCGCTTCAGTCTGGCTGGATGCTGGCTTGCGAACTCGCATCCACTCCAGGTGGCCAAGCAGCGCGCGAGGCTGCCGCCAGACGCTATGAGGCGGCCTGGAAAAGACTGTTTTCGACCCGGGTCTACGCTGCCGCTGCTATCGCCGGAATTGCCCTTCGCCCCGGCAGCGCCACCTTGATGGCGGCGATCGTCCGGAATTTCCCGCAAGCACTGACATTGGGCGCGCAACTGAGCGGCAAGACAAGGCCGGTTCCCGGCTTCGTCTGACGAGTAGTGCGGCGCATTGGGCACGCCGAACACTGGCTGTCGGAACAGTTAGGGCCACCGCGCGTTGGGCGCGAATGCAAGTTCGGGTTGCGACAGGGATGGACCTTTCATGGGTGGCGTGGATCATCTTTGCCGCGTTGCTGATTGTTGCCGGCCGGCCGGTTCCTTCTGCCGTCGACCCGGTTCCTTCTGCCGCCGACCAACTGATCGCATCGCCCGTGCAGCATCTCTCGACCTCGAATGAGTCCGTAGCGGCGGGCGAACCCGCCGCTACCGGCGGGCACTTTGACGACGCAACCTGTCCCGCTCACCATGCCGTCCAGTGTTGCGGATCGGCGTGTTGCGGATCGGCCTGTCATGCCGTCCTCATCGATGAAACGGCATTAAGCGCGTCGAGCGCTCCGGCAAGGCAGGTTCAATCCGGTCCGACGCGCGCCCATGGCACCGTGCCTCGGCGAATTGAACGGCCGCCAATCGATCGGATGTCCTGAACGGACGCCTAAACAGGGTGTCCATCCTGTTTTCGGGCTCACAGCCCCAATCCGATTGGAGAAGACCATGAGAAAGCAGACAATCCTTATAGTTGTCGGCCTGATGGCCGGCGTCGCAACAGCCGTCGCCGCCTCGTCCGGCTACACAGACAAAGCGATGACAACCCACAAGGCTTGGCAGGCCAAGGCGGAGTGAGGACACGATCATGCACAACCAGTCTCCCGAAATGAAGGACTGCATCGAGGTTTGCCTGGATTGCTATCAAGCCTGCCTCGGCATCGCTTCGGGGCATTGCCTCGAAACCGGCGGTAAACACACCGAGCCGGAACATTTCCGGCTGATGCTCGCCTGCGCCGAGATCTGCCGGACCGCTGCGCATTTCATGCTGCTCGGTTCGGCGCATCACAAACATGTCTGCCGCGAATGCGCAGAAATCTGCGACGAGTGCGCAGCAGACTGCGAGCGCATCGGCGATATGCAGGACTGCGTCGAAGCCTGTCGGCGTTGCGCCGAGAGCTGCAGAAGGATGGCGGCTTGATCGTCCGCCGGCGGGCGACAAGCCCGCCGGCTCGGCATTAGCCATCGGCGCGGGGAATCGTGTTGCCACGGCAGTCTACACGCCACCGCCGCAGCCGTCCGACAGGCCCCAGACGTCGACGGCCTGCCTGCCGGTGAAACCGTGCTCGCGGATCAAGACCTTCGCCAGTCCGCCATACACTTTCCAGCGCCAGCATTGGCAGCAACATGGCCCCTTCTCCTCGGAAATTGCCATCGCATAGTCGTATGCCTGACGGTGTCTACGGCTTCAGGTTCGCAGGTATTTGACCAGGGCTGCAATCGCGAGCAAGAGGGCGACGAACACCAGGACCCAGACGAGCGCCATGCCGCCCATCATCCACGTACCCATTATCCGGTATGTGATCTGTGGTGCCTTTTCGTCCTGCTGTTCTTGTTTTGGAACGGCCTTATGGTGAGCCCATCCGGGACGTGGGGCACCG
>NZ_JAMYSE010000065.1:0-36529 GCF_040321795.1 Mesorhizobium sp. M0244
ACGGCCATCCACAGAGCCAGATCGAGGAACTCATGCCCTGGCGATTCCGGAAAACATCAAGCCCAAACCCATAGGTGATCGGCGAGGCGCTTACGCATAATCACGCAGAAGCCGCGCGCCGATTCCACGGAAGGTACCGGCCCATGTCAGAGCATCGGCCATCACGCCGCCATTGCCGTTGAAAACGCGGTTGCAGATTCGTTCGACCCGACGTGACATCTCGGCCGCCGCACGGCGCGAGAATGTCCTCAGCAGGATCCGGCGCGGATCTGCGCCGCCAACAATCAGATGGGTGACCCGATGGGCGAGGGTGTTGGTCTTTCCCGATCCCGCGCCTGCGATGAGTGAGAAGAGGTGCCGCAATCATCGCCTTTGCGTCGACGACGCCACGCTCGACAGCACGCCGCTGCTCGATTCACTGAATCACGTTTCTCGTTTTGTTCGTAATGGCTCCGCAGTGGCCGTTGGCTTTATTGCCACTCCATCCAGCCGGCCACACGCCTGAGATTGAGGGCGAAAAAGTCTAGATAGGCGTCGCTTCCGTGGGCAAAGCCGGCCTTCAGTAGATCGGCGCGGATTGGCGGCACGAGCAAATCTTGTTCCACGGCCTGTCGTGCCGTTTCACGCCAGCCAATACGCCCGACGGACATGCGTTCCTTGCGGTCGTGGACAGAAAGGGTAGCCTTCAATTCATCTTCACTGTGTTCTTCCAAATGGGCGAGCGCCCCAAGTGTCTCGAACCGATCGAAGATCAGTCCAAGTTCGGATTGCATCCCAACAAACGACCGACCCCATTCGGTGAAAACATTCAAAAGATGGTCGCTTAGAGGTGTCTTTCGACGATCCAGTCCTTCAAGCGTCCTCCATGTGTTTTCATCGAAGCCTTTCCAGTCCCAAAGAAAAAGTGTTTTCACCAATGGCTTCGGGGTGCGGTCTTCGCGGGGCATCTTGAGATAGAACAGGTCGTGCAATTCTCTCCATCGTTGAGCGCGGACCAACCCCAATCCGTAGGCGGTAAACACCAACAATGCGGGATAAGACCTGAGTCCAAGCCAAATACTAAGGCCACTTCCTTCCTTGTTGGCATGCGAAACCAAGGCCCTTACGATATCGGACAACTGCGAAAATTCCGCGCCGTCACCCCACCGACCCATCGCGCCGGCGGCTCTGGCCAGCGGCTCCGATGCGGCCTGATAAATCTGGACGCGACCGCGAAATTCCTCCGGAGTCCAACTGCCTTGTGGCGATAGCTCGGACATGCCCATCCGATCCAATAGGCGCTCACCCTCTTGCGCGATGATTTCGTCAAGTTGGATGCGATGCTCTCCCTTGGCCAAATACCGCTTTACAGTGCTAACGAGTAGCTCGACGCTTAGCGGGTTTTGTTTCCGGGTGTGGCTTAGGGTCTCGACTCGTTGGGCCAATGAGACGAAGAATGTATCTGCGTCTGAAATCGTCACCTGTTGTGCTTTTCGGTGGCCAATCAGTTCACCAGCACCGCTGCCCGGTTCACCACGCAGGGTCCAGAAAGTAGGATATCGTCGGTTTGGTGCCCGTAAGATGGCTGCACGTAGTGCATGATCCCAGTCGCCAGACCAGCCACACAAAATAAGTCCGTGCTCATCGAAAATCCGATCGAGAAGCGCGTCATATTCGGGCGGATAGCCGTTCAGTTCTTCATCGGTGTTAAGGATTCTCGCATCCTTGTAATCACCGTGAAGCTTGAAGATGTAGCATGAGCTGTGGGACAACGGCTCTGCTCCGGCGAGCGCATCCACCGACCACACCACAGTTGGTTCAACACCTGCCTCCCTGAGCGCATTTTCCATCAACCGATCAAAATTCGTCGTGACGATCACTTTAAAGTAGCCGTCACGGACCAATCCGGCGATAGCATGATGTGCGGCCGTGGGGACTTTTCGCCGATCAATTCGATCCTGTTCATCAGGTTCAATGTACGAGTGCAGGATTGACCGTCGTTCTGCGCGCGATGATGCAAGTTCTCCCAGCAAAATAGAGTAATTTGGCTCGCTACCAGTCTGGGTTCGATACCATTGGGCCCAATCGGTCGGATCCGCCGCTCCCTGTGCCAAGGCGACGCGACGAACGAGATCGAGGGTGATTTCCCAGCCCGTTGGTATTCCCGCTGACCGGGAGAGCCCTGATCCCAGCAGCAGCGCATAAACGCCCTTGTTCTCAAATATAGAAAAGGCAAGTTGAGTGAGAGGATCGCCTGCCAAGATGCTCATGCGGGTTCCAACAACATATGACTCTTGATATGTCAGGACAGTAGAAGTTCGTTCCGACAGCGATCGTGAATATTCCCCTGCTAAATCTGTGAACTATGAACCTATGCTGCCGACCGCAGCGCAGTTTCCTCTTTGAAACTACGCCGATCAGGTAAGCATCGCGTATCCTGTTTAGGGCCACGCGAGAGTTCAAGTGACAACAAACTGTCGCCGGCAAATGCCGGACTGAGTTCGAGTCTCAGATATTCGAAGAGTTGACGATCGTGCACAGCCACGATCACTTGACGCTTTTGTCCCTTTGAAAGCGTCCGAAGCAACGCCGCGAAATGGGCGATATGCACGTCATCCATCGATTGAACCGGGTCGTCAAGGATCAGCCATGGCAACTGGGGCGCGACGCTCAAATGGAGTGCGATGAACAACGTCAGTGCAGCGGTGTTGAGATTCCCGGCGCTGAGCATTGCGCCCGGCGTGCCGCCGGCGCCGCCCGAGCGATGGGTGGTAATGAGTTTCGGATTGAGCCGATGCGTCGATTCGCTGGGGATCCTAAACGCAGGAACAAAGGGTTCATTCGGCGCCAGCCGGACAAAGAGATCTCGCCAGAGGCGGTTTAGCCGCTCATTAAATTCCCGAACGATAATGAGCGAACGAACAACCTCAACCTTTGCCCTGATTTTCTGAGCGTCGGCGCGGATCCCATTTGCTTTGCTTAGGGCGCTTTCGACTTCACTATATGTGCTCGTATCGTCACGGATCAGCTTCTCGGCGAACTCGCGTCTCGCGACTTCTGCTCGTATTCGCCGGAGAGCATCCTTGGCAGTGCGACGCGCGCTGACGCGCGTGTTCAATGCAGCCGTTCGCTGATCGAGCGCATCCAGGAGCTGAACGATGGCGGACTGGGGCGTGGCAATCAGTTCTGGCGCCGCCTGACCGAGCGTTTCAGTGAGCTCGGTCAATGTTGCCATCGTGGCGGTGCGAGCCAGATCCGCAGACTGGTGGCCAGCGAGAGCGCGGCGCGTGGCGGTCTCGACCGCAGCTCGGCGCGATCCTTCTCGAGCGACATTCTCACGCTGATCAAGTTCAACAACCAGGGCATCAACATCGGCAGACTCGCGCTCAAGGTCCGCAAGGGCTTTCGGTTCTAGAAGGCGCGACTTGAGCTCGGTCGCCTCGCGTTCTAGCCGCTCGACCAAGACCTGCTGCTCGGCTCTGTTCGTACTCAGGCCAAGCAAACGCTCTGCCGATCCAGAAAGGGTCCGCACCTTGTGGTTCAAATGCTCGGTAAGCGGACCTTGGCCCTTCTCGGCAAAATCGCGATCGCACACAGGACAGTGATCGTTCAAAACGAAAGACGACAGCTCCGCGAGTGCAGCGGCCAGGTTCCCCGAGTTGGTGGCTATGCGTCCTATCTCGCCGTCAATCGTCGTGAGATGCTTGCCGGCGACGATCAGTTCCGCCGTCACTTCCGATTCGCGCTTGGTGTCTTGAGCGGCGCGAACTTCGCGCTCGTTGAGCTGTACTTTCCGCGCCCGCAGAAGTTTCAGCGCATCAAGGCGCATCGCTTCCGGATCGGCTTGCGATAGAACTACATCGGGCAAAATCTTAGTGACCCGGTCACGTAGTTGGGAGAATACGTTCTCGAACTCTCTCTGCCATCCCTGGAGGTCGCTGTTCGCCTTACCATGGGCTTCAGAGAGACTCGTTTCGTCCTGTTGCGAAACGGTGGAAACGTTTCGCACTGCTTCCTGTTGGACGGCCAACACCTGCCGACGCTGGCCTGCCAAATCATTCAGTTGCGCATCTTCCGGCGATTGGGAGATCGCCTCCTCGATCAAATCTAAGCGCGTTTCGTCGATCGGGTTGAGAAGCTCCAACTGTGCCAGCGCCAGATTTAGATCGCCAAGTGCCTCAGCAATTATCTTCGCGGCCGCGTCGCGGGCTCCGCGATGTTCCGAGAGGGTTCGCTCAAGCCGTGTCTTTTCATACTCGACCTGACCATAGCGGTCGGTGGTCTTCCTTAGATTCCTGATGTCCGCTGCAGGGAGCAGCCCTGTTTCAATTGCATCAAGGCGGTCAAGGCCAAGCAACTCGTTGACAAACCGCGACAAGGGCGAATTCGGAGCCGAGTCCGAATCTTGATAGATTTGCAACAGCTGTCCGAGGAACGATTGCGGCAGATAACACCGTTCACTGAAGAACGATGCTGGTCCAGCCGGCAGTTTCTCGCCAGGCTCGACCCCGGCCCTCGTCAGAACTGAATGGAAATGATTGCCTCCGGCCAGCCCAAGAGTACGAAGGTCGATGTGCCCGCGTTCTGCCGAGCAGTGTAGCAATTGCTTTTGATACTGCGGATCCGCTCGGCCCAACGAAACAACACGCCCAGTGAGCGCCGTCTCGATCGCTGACAAAAGACTGGTTTTGCCGGCGCCGTTCTCACCATGGACGAGTATGACCTTAGCATCTAGTGGAGCGCGCACCATACCCTTGATGCTACGGAAGTTGGAGACCTCGAGTTCTTGGAGCTGAATATCAGTCATGAGCTGGTCCGCAGCGTCAGGACTTCGCCGAGACGTGCGCCAAGAGCCTGAGTAACCGCCTCCTCTCCATGAACCGACGCCTCAACGAGCCCGTCGACCAATTCGCGATCTAGGGTCTTCGGAAGCGCTGCAAGAAGTTCGGTCATCGTGTCGCTTTTCGACGTGCGTTCATCCGCTTCGTCCGAACCTAGGTCCAACGGCAAAAGGACACGGATTTGGTCGTCTAGAGCTTCGGCAACAGCGACATTGATGGGCCGGCCGTCGGCGTCAAGGGAGGCACTTTCCACGCTGAGGACTCGACACGTCGCGGACAGGGCTTCCATGTCTCCCTGCAGCATCGCTCCAGCAAGGATCACTGTCAGCACGTAGCGCGATTGCGTGATGTCCAGGGCCCGGCTGAGCGTCTCGATACGCTGCCGAACCCGCGTCGCATCCCTATCGCCATGGTCGCCGGTAGCCGTATCGACAATTAGGATGAGGTCGAGCCCGCGACCGTCACTGCCGCGCAATGCCGCGGTAAACTCGAAGTCCACTGTGGCAACCTTGAAGGGGGTCGCCAGTCTTGTGTAGCCAGCCGCCTCCAAACGTTTAACCAGGCCGTTCACGAGCAGAGTGTCGTTCATAGCGTAACCTCGCTGACGAACCTTGTCTTCAGACTGGCAAAATCTGGCTCGGTATCGAGCATCTGCGCTATGCTGACATGTCGTGTCCCGACCTTGCCTGTGCGGCCGGGAGGGCGGCTGCGTACGCGCGCGCTATCGACATTGTTAGGGAACATTTGTTGCCACACGTCATCGGCATGAATGACAACGGTGTTTTCGTTGGCGAAGGCCCCATGTTTCTGAAGATCAAGAGCAACTCCTGTCGATCGGGCGAGGAAAATAGCGCGTGAAGGAGCACCCGGCCAAGAACCCGTGCTTGCTATCGCGCCTGCCCCAAGGGCTTCGTCCGCGGGAGGCCTAAGCTCCCACAATCTCACGTTCTGGCCGTGTTCGAGAAGAGAAAGCGCGATGGCCATCTCTCCAAAACCGGCTGCTCGTACGTTCATGTCGCCCGCCAATTGTCCAACCGGAGTCGTGCTTATCACCTCATACGCGTCAGGCTTCGTCGGCAAGTGACCATTACGAAACAGGCTAATCATGCGCGACCATACAGCGATGGCGCGTGTGGTGAACTCAGTTCGATCAGTACCAATTGCACCCGCAATCGCATCCCGCATTCGGTGGAGTCCGGCTATGATAGGCTCAGTCTCACCTACGAACACAGTCCCAGCCAAACGCAGACTCAACAATGCGCTCAGCTTGTCAGTTAGCAGCTTCAGGATCAGCGCAAGCAGAACCTGCTCCGCCCAGGATCGAAGATGTGCACCGCCCTCGATTTCATCGACGAACTCGTTATACGTGCCCGCGTACACCATTTTCAGCATTGTGCGCTGACCGTCGCTGATCGCTTCTTCGCAAAAGACATGGCCTTGAGCTCTAGGCTCGCAAGGCCAAGGCCACGGGTTCGCTTTGCGAGCCTTATTGAAGGTCGCCTGCAGATTCACGTCCTGCAGCGAAAGGCCAATCATTAAAGCTTTCAAATTAGTTGCAGCAGAAAGTACTTCGGTTTGCATTGCCGCAAACTTCGGGTTTTCAGGCCACCCGATGATCTGGGTTTCAGAAGCAGTCAGGAACTCACGATATACGTCGGGATCCTCTGTTGCGTGGACAATACAGCCGTGAAATTTGAGGAGACGGGCCTTGGCCGCAGCATCTCGTAGATGACCTGGATCAACGACAACCTGCAGGTTTCCTTTTACGCCCCCGGCGAGGCGCTCCACCGCGGCTTCGATGAAGCCATCCCAATTTGCAGATGCTATCTCGTTGACGGCACCCTCGAGGATCAGGATCGCGATAGATAGATGCTCGGCAGCCGGTGGTGCGGGGTCCTTGAAAGCGTCACGGATGTCGACGCCCTCCCAAAGCAGATAATCCTCGCGTTCGCCCTTGATTCGGATGTCGAGAAGCTTGGAATACTTATTCCAGAGAACGCTGACGATCTTGTCGCGAAGCTCAGTTGGCCAATCCGCGAACTGTTCCTGAAAGTGCGGTTCTACTACATCGACGTTGATCTCGCTCAGTTTCAGCGCGGCTCGAAACGCGGGCTCGAACTTTGCTTGGGTGTCGGGATCCACTGCATGTTTACGCAGGAACTCCATGGCGCGAATGACGATCCCGCCGAGACTTGGCGCCTTGCGTGAAATGCCGGACCCCACCCAAAGCGCAAACTCGCCATCCTCAATGGCAACTGCCATCGCGCGAAAATCGCCGTCAAGTTTCTGGAGGGTATCCAGCACAGTGATCGAGGAGGCTGTGGGCAGAGGTGTCATTTCCACCGGAATACACACCCTGGGCGTTCCCTGCTCCGCCGAAGGGAGCGACGGAAAGCCCTGAGATCATAACCTCGGCGACCGAGAATCCACTCGTCGAACAACACCTCGGTTCTCGTAGAATCCATTATCGCCCCCCACTCGCCATAGTAGCGGCTAATCCTTGATTTCCTACAGCAAAGATCGTTGGGGGCTGCACAAAACGGAAATTGTGATTTCTAAATGCCATCCGCCCGTCGCTTGACCCGCCCAGCAGGGCACAACCCACGCCGGAAACGAACTCAAAACTGGATAGAAACTGGGGGCAAGGTCAGGCGCGATATGCAGAACGCGGACGCGTTCCGTGCCGTCTTCCTTCGTGGCCTGCATACGCGATGCCAGCATTTGCTGACGAAAGAGCTCGTAGAACGGCTCCCAAAACAGATCCGGGAGCTTCAGGTCTGCACTGCTGCGCAACGGGCCGATCGGCGCGAAGGCGATGTTCTGGTAGCGGCGAGACGCTCCGCTTCGCGCTTCGGCTCGGGCGGAGCGCCGTAGGATTCAGTGTACTTCCACTCGACGAGCAAGGTCTCGACTCGGCCTGCCTGCCGGAACGCAAACGGCATCGGCGCTTGTCACATTGGCGGCGCGCTTCGGGGCCATTCGTTCAGGTAATCCGTACGGCCGATCCATTCAAAGCCGACGAACCAGGGTTCACCGTCCGGCCCTTTCTCGACCTTCAGCATTTCCGGCAAGTCGCCAAGCGCGCTTTGGACGAGTCGCGGCAACATCTCCGGACGCGCGTCGCGAGAGGCATCAGGAAATTCAGGCAGCAAACCTGTGACGAGAGGCCATGAGCGGCATGCTGATGCCAAGCGATGGCATTGTCGGCGAAAATAGCGGTTGGCAATGTCGTGGATGTCGGGGTTTAGGTTAGAAAGGCGGTTCGCGGGAGCAAGGCGAAAGGCGCTCCTTTCGAAGCCGGCTTCGCCGGGAAGGTAGGCTTCGAAGAAGGCAGCCTGCCGCGTGCGTTCCTGTAGTACGAAGTGAGGCTCGCATGGATCCGTCATGGTGACTTTGACCGTTAGGCTTTCCTCGCCTTAGCGAGCAATGTTGAAAACAGAGTCTTGGCTTTGTCTGCTCGTTCCAAAGCCTCCAGTAGCGGGGTCATCGCCTCTTCAAGGCGGCCATCGGCAATCGCGGCAGCAACTGCTTTTGAATCCAGGTTGCACACCGTGTAGAAGTTGCCGCTATCGCTGAGATGGAAATCGGTCTCGGCCAAAACGCGAGCGTGATCTTTCGCGAGGGGTTTCCATTTCCTCGTGCCCGTGGAGTCTTGCCCGAACCAAAGACAAAGTTGGCCGCCTGCGACACCAAGATAGCGGGAGAGCCAGAAGTAAGGCTCCTGACCTATGCCTTCGCCGGTATCATCCGGTCCCTTGTCCGGATAGAACCAAGCCTCCGGCTGACCTTCTAGAAACCATTCTTGGGGAGCCGTCCAAGGATTATCTCGCTCGAAAGCTCCTTTCCAGCCTTGTTTCTTTGCCCAGTCATCGAGATGCTCGATAATCGACTCCCAAATGTTTTCACCAATGACCTCAATTCGCTTTGCAGCGGCATCGAGGTCCAACAAGTTTTCTACGATCAATCCATCAAGTTCTGCGTTATCGGTCATTCAAACTCCTTAGTGAAATTGGCCCACATGCGCTGCGAAAAGCAGCGCTAGTCGCGTGGAGAAGGTTTCCGCGCCAAGATTTCGCGCGACGGATTTGATCGCCCTCGAAACGTCTGCCCACCGAAGCTGGATGCAATTTGTGGGATCTGAGGGCGATGTTTCTGAGAGGTATAGGACGGCCCAATGCTGCTTGCGAAGGCTCGCCGCCTTTGTGGCTGCCAACTGCGCGTATAGAGCTACTTGGTCCCTTTTGGTTTCAAGCGCGTCAATCTTGACTTCCAGGAACAGGAGGAAGTTCGCACCCGTAATCTCGATATCGACACGGTGATCCCCATTGCCAAGCGGATAGCTCTCACGAACCGCACCTTGAACATCCCTGAGCAGGAAGCCCGCCTTGCGCGTCCCGCCGATGCGGTTCCAAATCTCAATCAGGTAGGCATCCCCAGCCCCGTGAGAGCCACCGGGATCGAGCAGCCAAGTTAGAACCCTCGCTGTACGGACCTCGTTGCGACCCAACCCCGCGACAGACCAGACGTCGATTGCGTCGCCGCGCTGCCGGGCCTGTAGCAGCGCGGGCGACAGTGCGCTCAGCACTTGGTCGAGTTGCGCTGGCACGAGCGTTTCAGGGGCCGAGACTAGGGCGCGGTGGTTGGCTTTCAACCCCGATCGAATCCGGAGGAGGATATCGCGCAAATTCTCGACGTCGACTGTTCTGTGCGGCTTCAGGTTCTTGCGCCAGTCCTTCAGAAATGAAGCGAGCCGTGCAAATGACGCAGAGGGCTGCGGATCTTCAGGCATCAGCCGTACGCTCGGCAAATCTCGCCGCCAGCTTTTCCCACTCGTCCTTGATCGCGAACGCATCCCGAAACTCGGCAAAGGCCCATGGATGACCGCCGGATATACTCGATGTGGAACCGTATCTCGCCCGAGAGCACAGCTGCGGAACTTGCACAATAGCATTCGTGCTCACGACGAAAGAATTGCCCATGGAGACACCCGGGGGGCTCGCTATGGTAGCGCCACTGCATCCGCCAAATGCAAGGTTTCTCAATGCGGATGAAAAGATCGCCGCGGTCATCGAAATCATGCGCGCGAAGCACTGCGGGTGGCTATTTCGCCTAAGACAGCATGAAGAAGCGTTCCAACTTCCTGTTCGGCCAGCCCAGGTGCAATTCCTGGTTCGGACAGTTGAACGAGAATTGTCTTGGCGGTGCTGCGCCAGAAGGCATTCGCGTCATCCCCGTTCTTGGATTCCAGGACTTGGGCGATACCTTCGACCAATTTCCGCCGCCGATGCAGCGGAAACGCGCTTATGTTTGAATCACACATCGATCACCTCACCCCTTCAATCTCGCGAATAAGCATTGGCGGGTTAAAAAATTTGGTTAACAGCGCTTTTTTCTGACGGTGGCCAGCAATGGAATACAGCGTCCGCTACGCTCGGTGGACGGTGCCGCGAATAGGGCATTCGGTCTTACACTGATCGTCATTTCGCAGGCGCTGTGTGATCGCAGTTCGGAAACTGGCTGCAGCCGAGAAACCGGCGATTGGCGGGCCCGGTTCTCTCAACGATGTAGCCGGCACGACACGTGGGACATTGACGTAGAAGGTCGCCGTCAATGGTCTCGAAGCGCAGGTTGTCGCCGGCAATCTCGGAGAGCTCGCGGATGTATCGAGATGGTTCGCGGCTGTTGGCGAGCAGGAACACGCCGCGGCTGGCGCGGGTTAGGGCGACATAGAACAAACGCCGTTCTTCGGCATATTCAAATGTCTCCGGTCGCGGCATGACCAAGTTCAGCAGTTCGTCGTCCTCGATCCGGCTTGGCACCCCGTAATCGCCTTCGCTGATATCGAGCAAGATTGTGTAGTCGGCCTCGAGCCCCTTGGCACGATGGAACGACAGTCCCGAGACGTCGATGTTTTCGAAACCAGGCTTTGCGCTCTTGAACGGGTCGAGCTGGTTGTAGCGCCAGAGCACCATCACTTTGAGCTTCTGGCGCCCATCGTTCCGCCATTGCTCTGAGATACCACCGAGGAAAATGTCGAGGCGCTTCAGCAGCCGCCTACAGGCTTCGCCAAAGTCGGGTTTGCCGCGGTCGCTCGCGACCGGAATGACGCGGATCGATCGAGCGATCGCCGGCCGTGTCGAATGCACCGACTTTTTCAGCTGCGCGGGATTGCGCTGCACGAAGCTCGCGGCAGTCTCGGCGATGAACTGGTTGCAGCGATAGGTCTGCTCGAGGCGACCTTGCCAGCTGGCCCCGAAATTCGCCTCGAACTGCGTGAAGATCGTGATGTTGGAACCGGCAAAACGGTAGATGGACTGCCAGTCGTCACCGACGGCAAATATCTTGGTGAAAGGTTTCTGGTACTTCAGCGCTTTGATGAGATTTGCACTCGGCTCGGAAATATCCTGGAACTCATCGGCGAGGATCAGGGTGTAGGGGCTCTGATACCGGCCGGTCTCCACAAGGCGCGTCGCCTTCGCAATCATGGAGTCGAAGTCGATGCGGTTGGCTTCTTCCAGCTTGCGGGAATAGGCCTCGGTAATGATCCAGACCGCGCGGGCGAAATCCTTGGCGCGGGCGCTATCGTGCAGCGATCCGGCGCGCTCGACGAGCATCTCCAGGGTTAGGTGCCTGGCGCGGATGTGTTTGATGCAGACCGCGATCAGCTTGTGATAGTGCTTGATCACCACCGGCTCGAGGGCCTGGACGATGGCGGTATAGCACTTTCGCCGGAGCGGAATACTGCGCTTGGCGAGCTCCGCTTCGAGCTCTGAGACCAGCGATCCACGACTCGCTTGTGCCGACGTGGTCTCGAACACATCGAGCCCCGCCTCGCGATACGAAGCCCGCTTGCTTTCGGTATGGGCGACGTAGTCGGCGAAGGGCGACGAACCGTCGGCGTTGATGGCCAGATGCTCGTGAATCGTTTGGCTGGCCGTGTAATAAAAGTCCGGATGCAGGTGCCTGATCGCACCGTTTTTGTTTTCGAGCGCGATCTGTCGCTCGTACTCGAATTCCACAGAATGCAACCATAACCAGTTGACGATCGTCTGCTCCTGAAGCGACTTCACGTAGACGCCGGCCATCGTGCCGATGGTGGCATTGCCATTTCGCCACCGCACCGACAGGTAGCGTTCGTGATCGGCCTTCGTATCGAAGACCTCGGCGGGGATATCGGCCTTGGGATGCAGAACCAGAAGGTCGATCCAGAGCCTGGCGAATTCCGGATCGACGCCCAACAAGTCTTCGATGATCTTCTCGATCACCTTCGCCTCACCAGCCGGGTGCTCGACCCAGTCGGCGAGTTGGGGCGGCCGTTCCTCGGTCTCTTCGATGATCTTACGCCCCAGCGCGTGAAAGGTGGTCACCCGGCATTTCAGTTCCCCCGCTTCGACGCCGAGTTGACGGGCAATCCGCCCCTTGAGTTCCTCGGCGGCGCTCCTGTTGAAGGCGAGTACCAGGATTTCGTCGGGGCGATGGAGCTGCTTGTTGAGGACATATGCGACCTTGCCGACCATGGTGGCGGACTTTCCGGAGCCCGCCGAGGCGACCAGCAGGTTGTTGTCCTCCAAGCGGATGCAGGCTTCCCGCTGCTGGTCGGACAAGGATCGCCCGTCGAGATCATCAAAGAATGATCGGTATCTGCTGAGCTCCGCGGAAACGAACTCATCATTGTACCGGTGGCGAACGCTCGGGTCCGTGAGGAACGCGAGGGACGCCGGCAATGCGGCCTTTAGACCCGAGGGCATCATTTCCGGATCGAAGAGCGGATGGGACAAAGCAGCTGCAGCCTTGCCCGGCACGGCCGCGATCACCCTCGCGAGATCGGCGTGGGCTAGGTATTGCCGCTGCTGCTCCGTGATCGTCCGCAGCCGGGCGTCCACCTCGCTCAATCGGCCGCTCTCGGAGGCAACGAGGTCGAACAGATGAGCGTTGACGAAACCATAGAGGTCGGTCGCGAGCTGCACCGCTGCCTGTTCTCCCAGGCAGGCAAGACTATCGACCCGATGGCTGGATCGAACCTCGACGCAATGCCACAGCAGGGCCTTGCTGACTGAGATGGCGGTTACGTCGATGCATGGCATATCGATGGTGCCGGACGAGACCAGTCGTACCATTCCCGGCGTCGATCGATTGAGCGTCAGCTTCCAGCGTCCGGACGGCAGAAACCGTGCGAAGAAACCAGGCCGGTATGTTCGAGTGCGTCCAGACATCCTGGACTAGGTGCCACATCGATGGCGTTGTCGTCACGCCGAGCAGAGCTGGCCAGCAATACTATTTTGTGGCGATCGCGGTCGCACGTGGCAAGATCATCTCTGGATGATGCGAGTCTCTTGTGAGGCGCAAGATGAAGCTGAGACGACTTGAAAAGATGCGCACGGGCGGTACCCGCACGAAGATGCAGCTCTCCATCCCAATGCCCAAGACGCCTGATGGAAGAGTCTATCGCTACTCACCCAATGCGGAGGCCCACCCCCGGCATTTCGTGCTCGGGGACCCTGTCGTCGGATTTGTTGCGGATCCTGATAGAGCCGTCCGGATCAAATATGCTCCTGGCACTCCGGGGACCGTCTGCCCCTACAGTGGCGTCAGGGCCGACGATGCAGAGTTCATGCATCCGGACGATCGCAAGGCTGCAGTCAAGATTGTGAAACAGGCCGCCTTGCAGGACATGCAGGACGCGGTTTCGGACATGCTTGCCGGTGTGGCGCGAGGCAGCAAGTCGATTACCTACAAGCCGGCAGCCCGCCGGAGCAAGTCTCGCCCTCGTTTCGGCCGCCGTGATCTTATGCGCCTTCTGGTCTGCGATTGCTGCGGGCGGGACTATGGTGTCTTCGCGATTGCGCTGTTTTGCCCCGACTGCGGGGCGCCCAATCTGGCGTTGCACTTCGCTCGCGAGGCCGAGTTGGTCGGGCAGCAGGTGGATCTGGCGGAATCCCAGGGTAAGGACCGGCAGGAACTGGCCTATCGCCTGCTCGGCAATGCTCATGAAGATGTGCTGACTGCTTTCTAGGCAACCCTCAAGGTCGCTTATGCCTATCGCGTTCAGAACCGTGTCCCAGGGTCGACACCGATCAAGCCGATCGGCAACGATTTCCAGAACATCGACAAAGGCCGCAAGCGCTTCGAGGAATTCTCGTTCGATCCGTTCGCCGAACTCGACGCAGGGGAGCTTGCAGTCCCTCACTCAATATCCAGAAACGTCACTTGATCGGACACAATCTCGGCGTGGTCGATGCCAAATTTGCGCAACATGCCAAGGAGGCAAAGCTGGGCGAGACCGTTGAACTGGTGGCGGCCGACGTCCGTGCCTTCGCCGCTCTCTGCAAAAAGGTGGTTCGACGGATCGACGATATGCTCGGGGACGCAGCACTGCCACCACCGGCGGACCAGACCGAGGAGGAGGCGATGCCGCCCCCAACAGAGACGGTCGGTGATCTGACCTCGGAGGGATCGGCACTGGGAAAATGGATATGCAAGACTCGGTCGATGGCCTACCCGATCATCTCAATGAGGATGCGCTGATCGCAGCCTTTCCAAACTGGTCTACGGATCAGTTCGCCGAAGCGCTGGCCGAGGACGACTACGTGAGCCTTACTCACACGATTTCCGGGCGTTTGCCGCGCGTACACGTGGGCGCGGACCTCTTCTTGACCTTCGATCCGATCTGCATGGAAAGCGATCCGATTGCCGACGCGCTGCAGCTGATCAGGCTCATCCTGGATAAGGACTCGGTGGACGTGCCTGCCCTGCATGCGGAAAGCCAAATGTCGCTGCGGCGCTTCAACCCCGCCATCGGCATGATCATCGCGGAGATCGGTGAGGGCAGGGTGTCCGAAGCCTACGTTGAGCGCTACCCGGCGCCGTATTTCTTCATCGTCGATTCTGATCGCGTGGCGATCAAAAGGCTGGCTCGGCGGCTGGAAGGTTAGTTGGAGCCGTCAACTCATGCCGATATGCTCGTGAGACGCGCGTCCGACATAGCCGGCGGGCGAGACGTGAGCGACCCGAGCATAGGTGACGGAACGTACCGGACACATAGTGTAGTGCACCCCTCGGGTGAGACAGAGATCAGTAACAGTTCTCTGTTTCTGAGATCGCCGCAGGGGCTTCCCGCCGCGAAGCTGTCCAAGAGCGCGGCGTGCAGTACCTCAGAGATGGCAAAGGTCTGGTACTCGGGCAGAATTCCATGTGACGCGACCTGACGGGCCACGGCCGCCTCGACCTCCTGTGGATTTTCACCAGCGTCGATGAGCTGGCGCGCCGCGATGGGGTAAGCAGCCGCCAACGCCGCTTCGAGCGTCATGCTGCCTTGCTTGAGCAGAGGGGAGGCCACTTTTCCCACCCGCTCCCCGAGCACAAGCTCGACCCGGGAGAACTTCGGCAGTTCGTTGGTCATCGGACCTGATCACTCAACGCTCGCAAGTGCTTCTAATACAACGGCTAGCGAGCACTTAGCTCGTTGCGCATTTTCTCATAGCTGTCCAACAATGCCTGCGACTCGGGAGTGGCGCTGATCGCGTGATTTATGAGCAGCAATCGATATTCGAAATTCGGGTGAGACTGCCCATGATCCCAGAATATGCGGGGATCGCCAAGCGAGCGGCATCCGAAACAGGCGAGTGTTGCCTCGCTCGAGACCACGAAGGAGAGGCTGCTCAGGAACATGATCGCCTCGGTGGTGCCGAAATAGAGGTCGTAGTTGTCGATCGGCGGATTGCCGTTTCCGAGTCGGCTAAATTCCCTTTTCAGGATTGTTGCAACATAATCGTCGGCTTGGCGCTCCCGCGCTTTCGCCTCGGTCTCGTCGTTGTTTGGCACGGCGTCGGCCGTTGCCGGAAGGAACGCACCGTAGTGCCTGTTCGCGATATGGCCCAGCTCATGCAGTAGCAGGAACACGAGCATCGAAATCTGCTTGTCCTGCATAAGCACATTGTCTTTGGACAGAACCGCGAAATTGCGCTCGAAATGCACGCCGCTGATCACAATCGTCCGGCAGCCTGCGGGTACTTCCGCGACGACCGGCCTGGCCTGGTCCGGCCTGATATGATGGACGGGGATCTCATCGCTGCTCGCGTTGTCTTCCGTCGTATTCGAGAAAAACAGTACCAGTTCCGGATCGCGCACGGCCGCGTTGACAATTTCGATCGCCCGTTTGATTTGGGCATCTGTCACCTTGGTGCTCCGCAGGGCAAAATCACAGGCGGCGACGGCGTTGCCCACGCCCAGAATTAGGGCCAACGAGGCGAATGTCAGAATTCGTACGAGCATTTCGTGCTTTGCAACGGTTCGCAGACCGGAGCAGGTCATCAAGGTATTGGCGCGCCGCCTGTGCATCGGTTTCATCTCTGACCGAACTGAGCGTTTTGGCCGCCTCCTGTTCAATGTTGTCCACGCAGCCGAAACGGCTATCGGCGACGCCATTCAGATAAGTTGCACCGGACGTCGAGACGGCGGCGCCTGCACCGAGCAAACCGATGGCAAGGGTCAGCAGGATGCTGGCCCGCGGTCCCATTGGATTGCCTTCTGCAGGCCAGCGAGTACCGTCGTTCCAGCTCCGAACACGACGACCAGCATCAACAGCCATTGTGCCCAGGATTTGGTCTCAATGGTCGCCTGATTCACGCTGGTCGCGATGGCATTGGCTTCGCTGATGGCGTTGTTGATTTCATCCGGAGGCAGCGGGAGGGCACCGTCGAACCCCGATCCGATGCGCGCAAAATCGCCGACGATGCGAAGGGCCTCCGGTGTCAGGGCGAACGTGACAAGAAGGCCTATCGCGAGAATGGCAATACCTATCGCAATGAGTGTCTTCCCCATGCCCCCTCCACGTCGATCAACCAACATGCACCGCCTGCCCCATACCCTGAGATCCGACTTCGCCAGGACTAGGTTACGCTCACAGCAGCAGCAATTTCGGCGCTCCCAAAATCATCGTCCCGCCGCACCACGATTGAGGTTTTCACCAGATAGTGGTCGGAAAGATACTTATCATGCGCCAGGGGACTTGCCGATCTCAGAATATACTGGCGGCTAAACCGGAAGGTTTTCCGCTCGGCGCCGCGCGGGATAAAGATGCGGTCGAACGGAGCATCATTGCCGATCGCGTAGGTCGGGATGTCGTCTTCATTCAAGTCTTCAAAGCCGCTCTCGATGAAGGCCTGAATCGCTCCTTCGTCACGCCTTTTGCAGTTGGTGTCGCCGAGGACGATGATATCACGCTCATCGAAGGCATCGCCAATTGCGGCAATCTGCGCCATCAGTTCGCGCGCTTCATGGTATCGCGTGCGCATCACGACGTGGCGTTGCCCGACGTTCGACTTCATGTGAAGCGGTATCACCACGAAGTCCGTCAGTTGTATGGCTGCGTCTTCACCGGGCCTCGCCGCAAATTTCACCGCATGCGGATGCCTGTCCCAAAGGAAGAGCCTGTCTCCGTTGTCGTCGACGACCTGGTTCGACACGTTGACGCGCAGGGTGTCGCCGACTTTTGTCACGCGGGCCGTGTTCCAGGCGATGCCACAAAGCTGTTCTCGATCGCTCGGATCACGATTCGGGAAGATTTCGTACTCCCAATGATTGCCGGTGTGCTCCTCGACGAGATCTAAGGAGGCTCTGAGGAACTTGTTTCCAAGTTGGCCGCCGGCTGGGAAATCATCCGTGATGTAGAGCTCCTGAATCGCTAAAATGCTGACGCCGGAGAGTTCGATGTGCTCGGCGATGGCGTACTGATTGTTCGGTGAGTCGTCCACTCGCCCGAAATGTTCGATATTCCAGCTGCCGATATGTATGTATCTTGGTTTCATGTGACCCTCCCTTTGCCAAAATGACGGTTCATGTCATCCGAGGAGTTGCCGACGGACGGTCGCCGCGGTGCTGCGCGGGCCCAGATCGACGCCCGGGCGGTCACTCCGCTTCGATCTCGATATCCACATAAGTCTTGCCACTGAGGATGCACTCGAGGTCCGTTCGCGGCGGTTGTGCCTCCATGAGCCACTGCTCCTCCCGGTCCGCATAGTGCGGCAGGTTCGCGGCACCGGCCGCACCGAAGCTGTCCAGATACTTTCGAGCGTTGCCGACGCGCTTGCCGAGCTCGACAAGAAGCTCGGAGCGCGGGATGCTTGGGTACGTGTTCCCTCGTGCCGTCGACACGAGCGCTTTCGCGGCTGGCTGCTCTCCATCGGCAGGAAGGGGAAGGATCGCATTCAGGATCCTGGCAGGCTCGCTTTCGCCGTTTCCGCCGCTGGACCAAGGCGTGGCGTTCTCGCTGCCATGATGGCCGATTTTGAGGAAATCGATCGGCTCGCCCAGAAGTTCGGGCCGCGTGTTCCACATTGTGTTCCAGGAACCATTTCCCTGCCCAAGGCGGAACGTATTGGTCCATTCTGCATCGCCGACGAACAGAAGGCGCCGTCCTTTCCATTCGATCAGCAGAACGACACTGGTGTTGTTGATGACTTTGTCGTTTTCCTGCGTGAACGCGAACAGTCCCGACATCATCCGCGATCGCAGACGCCGGAAATCGGAGCCGCTTATGCTCTCGGGCCTGACCTGGGGCTCGTCCCTGAGCGTTCGCAGGGCACCTGTCGTTTCATTGAAGGCGTGAACGATCTCCGCCCCTTCATCACCGAGATAATAGAGGTCGATATTCTCTTCGGGCCCGAGAACCTTGAGAGTGGCGCCCTGCAGTGTCTCGATCGCCAATTCATCTTCCGTCATGTCGGCATGGACGTATTTGGGTTCGATTGCGTTTCGGGTCGGAAGCGTGGTTCGCAACGCCTCCATCGCGCCGTCATTGCCGAGCTCATAGAGGGCGACGAGGCCTTGGAGCTCAGGGCTCAGGGACAGGTCCCTCGCCGCAAGATTGCGCATGGCCCGCGTCGCAAGCCGGTTGAGGGCAAAGGCGTGTTCGGCTTGAGGATGCTGCGCGTTCATCGCCGCGCTCATCCAGATGTTTTCGATTTGGATGCCGTCGAAGTCCTCGGGGTCGAATCCCTTGATATGGTCGGCATGTTCGTGTGTCGCGACCAGAAGGTCGAGCCGAACCCGCCCACCGCCGGCGTCCGGCAGGATCTCTTTCAGATTTGCGACCGCACGCTTTAGTAGCGCTGCCCGGCCCTTCGAACCGCAGTCTATGAGGATGTGGAAGTTGTCGACCGCACCGTCTTTCACACGCGCCCCGGGAATGCAGCAATAGATGCAGTCGCCGACCTCGACGTCGTAGGCGCGGACTAGGAGCTTATCTGCCACTGCACATCTCCCATTTCATCGTCGCGATCGTCATGGAGGCCGATATGCGGAGCCAGGTGAAAGCGCACCGTGCCGTCGACCACGCGCGAGCCGAGAGGAGCTATGCTCTTCTCGAGCAGCCCAGCCTCCCCACCAATCGGATTGTTGATTCTCCCTGCCGCAATCCGACGGGCCAACGCCGAGAGGCAGGCCGCCCTGCGCTCTCGTCCTTCCTCAAGCTCATCATCGGCGTCCCGGCCCGTGCCAAGCTGTGGCCCGGTACCCGGCTTCCGCGCCCAGTGAAGGACGTTGCCGTTCTCATCAAGCGCGATTGTGCCGCCGCACAGCAGACTTGTGGTCTGGCCTTCATAGGCGCCGAATTCAGCACCGTTGAGCTCGACATCCTCGCGCCAGACGTACTGGACGAGGACCTGCTTCGGCTGTCGGCGCCCGTCGATGGTGAACTTCTGCGCGGTCGTGACCTCAGGAAGAACAATGTCTGCCGTGTACGGGATAAGCAGCGACTTACGGTTATCGTCGAGGAAGCGGTAGGCGTACGCCCGCGAATTCGCGATGGTTTCGACATCGTGAAATATGTCGACAGGCAGACGCCGGAACGTGACCTTTGCTCGGCCAAGCTCTTCACGCTCCGACTCGTCGATCAGCCCGCGTTGTATGAACGCGTCGAGCATCATCGCTCGCTGACCGTCCGGATCGCTCGGATTGGCGATCTCCTCTGCCCGCAGGACGGCGATCGCATAATCTTTGAAGGTGACGTCTACGGGCGGCAGCAGATCGAGGGGCTGCACTGCTACGTTTTGCATCCGTCGCACAGTGTACCAGAATGCCTTTGCGACAGAGAGCTTTTCAACGTCGATATAATATCGCGACAGCCGGCGGAGGATGTCAAATATGGCTCCGGTCAGCACCTCCGACATGAAGTGTTGCGACTGGCTGTCTTTCACGTCAGCAAACCTCTGCTTGTTCAGAGCGCTACGCAGGTAAGGCCGATCCTTCACTTGTCTGCCGAATTCGTCGGCAATGCTGGACAGCGCACTCTCGCTGTCGAGGTCGCCCTCTGTTTTCGCGACGAGTTGGGCACGGAAGGCATTGTTGCGGAAGGCGATCAGGATCGCAGCCATATCGCCCATGAACTCGTGAAATCCCGCGGTCTCGGGCAACACGGACTCGTTATAGTAGGGACGTAGACCATCGAGCACGGCATGGCCGAATTCGTGGTTGATGATGTCGGCTGAGAGGCAGGTGAAAACGCGGCCTGCAGGTCGGTCGAAATAATAGAACTGGAGCGACTTGCTCTCGCGATCGTAGTAGGCGTTTTCGCCGTAGCCGGCGTGGGGAACAACGATCAGCCGGTTGCCCTCGAAACCCCAGCGAATTGGCCGTCCCAAACCAAACCCGTTCTCGAAGTAATCAAGTCCGTTCTGCAGCGTGGCCCAGACGTTCACCTGGTGGAACTGAGGCGTGTTCAGCTTGTTCCGGTCTACCTCATCGCCATTCTGGTCGAGAAAAACGTTTCGCCGAGGATCCCACTTCGCCGGCGCGGCGAAGGACTCAGTGCCGCCGTCATAATCGACCACCACGAATCGTGCACTGGTTGGACCATCGCCCAACCCCGGTTCCCAGGGCACCAGAAATCCATCCGCGAAATCGAACTTCTGGTCCGACGCCGTGATGGCCGGGTCCTGAAAATAGACGTCGAACGGGATGCGTAGGTCCAGTTCCTCCTGTACGTCCCGCTGCACGTATCGGCGCGCCGCATAGACCTGCCTCCGAGCCTCCGGGGAAATGGACAAGTCCTGCGTCGCTCTTGGCATGTCACCTCCCGTGCCGGAGTTTTCCGGCCACCTCACAAACGCTTCGTAACGGCGTCTACTCAATCACTAGGTAGGCAGCTGCTGGTCGAGAAAGCCCTGTTGAGAAGTTCCGCCAATCGAAGGCCCGCGGTTCCCAGCTGGTGGTCGATCAGAGGAAGGTTCTCGTTCCGATAAGCATCATCCAGCACTATGTTGTTCGGCACGCTGGCGATCAGTGTGACTGCGATGCGGTGGCTCTCGTTCGCCCAGTCGGTGGTCGTACCGACAGAAATGGCAGTGGCGTCAGCCGTCCTGAGCCAACCGGTTTCGAGGCGCTCGACATAGCTATCCCATGACCAGCCGGTCTTGTCGATCAGAGCAGCGTCCCAAGTTGAGTGCAGGTTTGTGTTGAACGGTAGGTCTCCGTTCACCCGCTCCAGGGTGGTTATCGTGACATCGATGCCGTTTCCGCCGCGTTCGTCCTTGATCGTGTGCAACGGTTGATGGAGGCCTCCAATGAGGTGAACCAGGAACTTCAGCGCCCGCTGCCGCTGTTCCGTTGGTGCGGTGGCACAGCTGACGAGCGCGAGTTCCCGGTCGATCGCTGCGATGATGCAATCACCAAGCGCCGGGTCGGGTGTGCAGTCGCGAGTCGCGTCGTAGGCTGCGGCGGCGGATGGTATTTCGACGAAATGCCAACGGGTCGTTCTCCGGTCTCGAGCGCGTTCATCATCTGCCCAACTACCGATGGATGCGAGTGACGTACCCGGCCCCAGGATGGATTCGACACCAACGGCGGCCGCGTCGTTCAAACGATGCTGCGCGATCTCCGCAACAATCGAATGACCAGAGGTCCCCCAAGCAAACGCAGTATGAGTTGCCGCAAGTACACCCAATGCTGTCAGCACAAGTGTCCGCATTATGCACGTCCCCTCAAGATCTACATTAAGACATCCTTTTTGTGACAGATGCAAGACAACGGCCTGAGGCCGACGGACGAGGTGAAAAAACTTGAGCTTGGTTGCGGAAGTTGCGATCCAGCCATGACGCAACAGCAAGCCACACCGATGCCGATGGATGGAGGGTTTCAGCGCGAGCTACGCCTTCGCGGGCTGCTGAACTCGGGTAGCGGTTTAGAGGCTTACAAACGCAGGAGACACAATGGGGAAGATGAAAGAGCTGCAGATCGAGACCCACAACCTCGATCGAGATTGGCAAGATCTATTGCTACGCATTCTCGCGCAGGAGGACGTCGGCCTGGCGGCCGCAACGCGGCCGGATGAAGAGCCAGCAGACGAGGAAGAATGGGAACTCTACCGTTCGCTTCCAGACTTGACGTTTACGCCGAAAGAGACAGTCAGAAAGTTGGCCGTCGAGTTCAAGATGTTCCGCTGGCAGAAAGATTGGCAGCGGCATGTAAGAGACGCGATTTCTCACATCCATGGGATCGTTAGAACAGAGGGCTTCGATGGCGGGATTGTCATCGTATCCCTCGACATTTCGGACCAGGCCCTCGCGGAGCTCAAGTCGACCGCCGCACCTGAAGTTCAGATTTGGGGACTGGGCACTCTGAGGTCGTTGGCAGAGAAAGATGACGCACTCGCGGACGCCCTCGAAGCGCTCGTCTCAGAAACTGTCCTCGACGGTGATTCTGGCATTCGCGGCAACGTGGACACGCAATCGCCGACAGGCTGGAAGCTCGCTTCGCGCCTCCGTCAAATCCCAGCCGGCAAGGAAGGTTGGAGCGACTTCGAGAAATATTGCGAGCAGGCTATTCGGTTTCTATTTGCGGCGGAACTCTCCAATCTGAGTTCTCAACAGCGCACCGACGATAAGCTGAACCGAATGGATTTGATTGGCCGGATCAAATCAGATCGCGGTTCATTCTGGTCTATGATCGCCGCCGACTTCTCGTCTCGCTACATTGTCTTCGACGCGAAAAACTATCATGAGCCGATTGGTCAAGCTGAGATCCAAATCACCGAAAAATATCTCTTCTCCAAAGGGCTCAGGACGGTCGCTATCCTGGTCGCGCGATCAGGCGCCGATGAGAGCGCCCGGAAATCTGCCGAGACGATCTTGCGTGAGAATGGGAAGTTCATACTGGTCATCAACCTAGACGATCTGTGCCACATGCTTACGGGAGCGGATGCGGGGGACCCGCCCGAGAACCGGCTTTTTGAACGAATGGACGAGATGCTCATGAAGATGGGTCGATAGACAACCGTCAGCTCGGCGCACGCTCTTAGCGACGCAAGTAGTCACCGCGACTCCGACGCATCAGAGGAACGACCGTCAAGATCTATCTTCACGGCCAGCTTGTCCGGCAGCCGCCCCTAGGGTTGGGTCAGGATTGAACCTTCTCAGCAACTCGCATATTGTTGGTTGAGCGCCGCCATCATCGGCGTGGCCGCTGCCATGGCGAAGGACCGTCGTCCAACGGGTATTCTTTCTCGCGACCGAACCCTGATTCCGGCCGCAAGAGGTGAGCAGCGCATCTCGACAAGGCCGAGATGAAGGACTTCGCGTGTATTCCACACTTGATGGCGCTAAGAAATGCGCAAAGGAGTTGAAGCGGCTGTTTGAGGACAGCGGCTTCGTTTTTCCGTTGAACAAATGCCAGGCAGCAGTTGCCCGCGGCGGGGGCTTCCGAGACTGGCACGATCTTGAGGCAGCTCTCAGCAACTCCGTTCGACCGATCGAGCTAGGTGCCTTTCGCAAGCGGCTGCTCGTAGCGTTGCCCGAGCCCTGCCGTCCACCCGTGCTCGCGTGGCTCGACAAAGATCCGGCGGAAGCAGCACCCGATCGCGAAACACCCCCGCGTTGGTATCGCGACGTCTTTCCGTATCTGTTGGCGACCGCCGCGTTGCACCGCAGTCGCAGCCCTCTGCTACGGCCTGGTTCAGGAGCCGGCCAGCGACTGCGAGAAGCACTCGTCCTCGGCCTCCTTCTCAACGTCCATGGAGGAACGCGAGCCGTCCCCTGGCTTGAGCCCGACACACTTGCCTTTGTGTTCCGTGGCGACCTGGCGTCTCTGTTTCAAGACGATGCTCGGCACCCACGGTTCGACGCCGAGCTTGCGACATTGATCGCTGCCGGCATTCTGGACGTCCAGGAGGGGCGGGTCAGGGTGCTTTCTCCCAATGCGGAGGCGGTGGCGGCGCGTGTTGCTGACAACCGGACCGGAAAGGCCGAGTATTGGGCAGGGGCAGGCGGCGCCGAGGGTACGTGCTCTGCACGACGCGCTTGCTGCTATCGGCGTCCGCAACGCGCGGCGGGTCGCGGACGCCATCTCCCGTTTCGGTTCGGACGCGTACATCACACCCTCCGGGCCGGTGCTGGAGTTACTTTCTTCGCTCGCTGAGGAGGGCGAGGTCCAGACGTTCGCCAAGGCATACGGGCTGTTCACCACCCTTCGGCCGCTCAATGCCCACTATGTGCGCGAGTCGGTACCGGCAAAGATCTCGTCGCGCTATCTTGCGAGTCATCGACGTCTCGATGCATCCAAGATACTCGCATGGGCATCCGTCCATCCGGATTGGCCAGATCAGCTCAAGGCGACGCTATCGAAACCGGCCCTATTCGCTCTCACAGTCAACGCGATGGCAAATGCGATCGCGGTCGCATGATCATCAAACCGCCGCCGCGCATACGGCGGCGGCGGTTCCTCCTAGTTAGATATCCGTTCGGTTCTTGTGCTTTCGTCCTCCCTGCTTGCCGTCCGCGGGCGGATCCAGCCGGAGGGAGAGGTGGTCCATCTTGTTGCCCATCACCTCACCGACCTGTTCGGGGGCATTGCACATGCCTCTAAACCTAGGACGGGAACTCTCCTATTCCGAGAGGGAAGCCCCGGGTATCAGCCGCTTCGCTCCCAGCATATTCCATTTGGGTCGCATGGCGCGGATGAGGGCGGCTTCAAGCCCGGCGGCAGTGCTCACCGGCAGACCGTTCCACTCGAGCGCCTCGGGTGTCGCGACAAAAACCTGCACCGACTTTCCCTCGGCTAGGCACTCGAGGGTCAGCGCCTTCCACGCGCGAGCTCGTCCTGTGGCCTTTGTGGCCCCGCCGGTAGTGGCCCATCCGCGCGTGCAAACCTGTCTAGGTCAGCCCGATATATTTAACCACTCCGTCAACGGCGAAGGCGTAGATTCCAGGCTCGTTGGGCGCCCTCTCGCTAAGATGGAAGGCCTCGTCCGAAAGGCGGGTCCACTCGCCGACTGGCCAGAACCCGGCCTTGATCAATACTGCAGGCGAGGCGTCCAAGCGCGGGCTGGCAGCCGCATGATCCGCCGCCTTGGGTTTCCCGGCGCTACGAGGTCGTTGCCCCTGTGCGCCTCTGGCTTCCTCATCGACGAGCACTTTGCGAACATGCTGGTATCGGAGCTCGAGCATACGGGCGATCTCCGCCCGCTCGTAGCCGGCTAGCCGCGAGCGCCCGAATTCGCGCGGATTTGGTTGTAAGGCCAGTAATCACATCCTCGACCGGAGGTCGTGCGGTTCGCAGGTCAGACATCGATCGACCAGACCTCAATACCATCTTTCTCAAATTGCGGCCGCCGCGAGTTTCCGGGGAACAGCGGAGACATGAAGAACACGTACCGGTTGCGTTCGGGCCGCCCCGCGAGCTTCGCGAGGTCCGCCGCAAGTTTGCCGTTGTTGCGGGGGGTTGCCGCAGCGAAGGTCTCCGCGCCAACCTCACCAGCTCCACGCTCATGATGTCGAGCTCGAGCGACGCATGGGCGCCAGGCGCGAGGCGGAAGCCGCCGATATTCGGATGCAGCTGCAGCAACTGCCTGGCAGCGCCAATCGCGACTGCAAACGTCCAGGTCTGATTGATCTGCTCGATGAAGTTGAGCGCACGATCCTCGATCGAATGAAAGGCGACAGGCTCGAACTTGATCTGCCGCAGCATGTCGAGCGGATCGCCGGTTTATGCTGACATCCAGTCCCGCGCTCGTGCGGCCGACGCACGCACGAGCGACATCAGTTCGTCGGCCTCCTCACGGCAGCTGACGGTCAGCGCAGGCGCCATGGCGATCCGGCGAACCTCTTCCAATGTCATCTCCCCATCGTGCGCCCGCACCAGAACCGATAGGTGCTCATGCGTCGATCGTCGACGACATGTCCGTGAATCCCGCGAGCCTGCACGACCGCGAGGGTGTCACGCATCCGCGCCACGCGGTTCTGGCGATCGACCGTTGTGGCCAGGGCCATCTGAAGGCCGTCAAATGCCAGGATTTCCTCGTGGAAATTGTGAGCGGAGCCGTGGTGGGGCAGCGTCAATATACCAACATTGGACGCGTATGGCTGATAGAAATTCATCCAGGGGTCGCGCCGTAGCTTCTGCTTCAGCGCGGAATCTCCCGTTCCGAGCCAGCCCACAGGTTCAATGAAGCCGATGTCCCAATGGGGAAAGTCCTCATAGGGCCATCCGTATCGATGCCAGCGATGATCGTCATCGGCTGGTCGGGTGCTTTGACAATACGGTCCGGAGTAGAGCGACATCGACAGGGCGTTGTGGCCGTGCCCGAAGTGCTCACCGTAGAGATCAAGCAGCACCTTCGTCTTCTCGGGCGAGCAAAGAAATTCGATCAATTTCGCGGCGAGCTTTTCCTCGTTGCCGCCTCTGATCCTAAGGGCCTTTGTGACCGCTCGCTGAAAGCGGGAACGAACGGCCTTGTCGACCGGATGCACATAGGGGAGCAGGATCCAGTCGCCGATCTGCCACTGTGCAGTTTCATAATAGCGCCACTCCAGTCGCATGAAGGAGCCGGCGCCGGCAAGAACGGCGCCGTCGGCGGCTTCTGACCTCGCTTCGCTGGCGGCCGTCAAACCTTCCGGGACAGGTCCTCTTGGCTTACGCAGGTGGTGGGCAAGCCGCGTGCCGGGCTTTTTCTTTTCCGGCAATGCCATCGCATCCCGGCGATCGTCACCCCCGCCGTCGTCGATCGGACCATCGGGCTCCATCGGCCCGCCCGGCCGCGGAGCATCACCATCATCCGCCTCGAGAAAGATGACGTATCTCGCGCCGCGGTCCAGCCACCAGCCCGCCGGATTGCCGAAGTACTCGCGAGCGGATGTCGAAACGGCGCCGGACTCCGTGTCAGCGAGAATGAAGATCAGTCGCTCGATGACGTCGAGATACGGCACGACGACGGTCTCTGCTGGTGCAATGGCCTGCAAGTGTTCGATGCCGTTGGAGTGATCAGAGTGGAGGTGGGATACGAAGAGAATGTCCGTGCGTCCCTCGCAACTCAGCCGGTGCGCGTTTAATGCGCTCTTGAACGCGTTGCCGTGCTCGGACCCGCAGTCATAAACGTACCGGAAGCTCTTAATCTCCGTATAGCCTTCCAGCTCCGCACCAGTTCTTGGTGGCTCGAAGACCTGAATGTGTCCCGTGTGGAAACCACCATGTCCAACGGCATGTTGTACGCGACTGACGCACGCCCTGAGCACGATTGCCCGCCCCCCCAATTTTCTTTCCTGAAGCTTATAGCAGCATTGCTTGCCAAATCTTTGCTAGTCGTGGAATCGCGTGACGGTGCTCCAGTCTGCACCAGTTCTTTCCGATCGAACGGGGCGGTGGCGCATGAAGACGCTGCCTTAAACATTGTCTGGCGCTCACGGCACGAACTGACCTCAAGGGGGTCTAAACATGCCAGCACGCTCTCATGTTCACGTTCTGTGCTCGAAAAGTCGCATAAAGAGGCAGTCTGGAGTTGAAAGTTCAGGACCCAAAGGGGCCTCATTTCATTCCATTGAACCCGCCTTGGCCGGATAACCCTTTGCGACGTAGCTAAGAAGGCGGCTTCATAGCCGAGCGCGATGGCGAAGATGCGCTAGTCTAAGTCTAGACGCATCTGTGAATTTTTGCATGCGCATCGCTGCCGACAACGCCTGGCATGATTGTCCTGCTCGAAAACGGCTGCGGCGATCGCGGCAACGCGATCGATGCGATCATTTAGACAGAGGCCTCCGCCTGGCATCGAGCAACATGCACGGAGGTACGCAAAGCGCAAATTGCATCAAGTATTTGATGGGACGAGCCCCCCGCGCAAAGAGCTTGCGCTGCGTCCATCGTGCCGCCGAACTGGGGGCGTGACGATCGACCACGATGGCCTATTTTTTTTGCAAAGTCGAATGTCCCGATTCCGAAGGCAGGGAAAAACTCCGACCACAGCGAAGAATAGTAACAACACGGGCGACGCAAGCCGCCTTGCCCTCTAGCAGGGGAGGTGGTTGCGGTGCTCTCACTGACACGAGATCGCAAATGGCACGTGGGTGAGCAACAGAACTGGCGACGCCCATGGTGATCGGCTTGACTCGCTGGAGGAAGCACAAGGTCTCGGCGGGCGCAGGCGCAAGCGACGGGTCGAGGCTGGCCACCGCGGTATCTGATCGAAGCGTAGTCGGACAAGCAAGCGGCGTAGTGCCCTACCTCGATGTTCCTAGAAGCGCGCCGGCAGCCTGGGCGGGGGGCTTGGGGTTAGACTGCCGGCGCACGCCACTCATGAAGAGCGGCCTCTTTTCGCGGTTCGGACACCCATAGTCAACCCGGCAACGTCTGGATGCCCGCTGTGCTCTTTGCAGAGCGGCGATGCCGGCATATCGGCCGATCCTGTCTAGGATGGTGGGCCACTCTCGTCGGCCGAGTTGATGCTCCAGCCAGTATCGCCTTGCCGACCAGCATGAGTTCGCCGTTAGCAATCCATCGTCGCGAGCCGAGACCGAGGTAAAAAGCGCGTGTTATCGACTATGTAGCTGACGCTCCCGCTGACGCCCTCGAGTGCAGACGCTATGGCCCGTTCGCACATCTTGTGAATAGTACTGCCCCATGCACCTGAAACCGCCTCCTGGGACCAGGCTTGCTCAAGCCCTTCCTTCAACACGATTGATCCGACGCCAAGGGAAGCGGTTTCGAGGTGCCGCAGCGCGTCCATGATGATGGCCGCCGCGGGGGCCTCGCGGACTTCGAGAACCTTTTCACCGGTTGAGATGTGTTCGAGCCCGGTTATTGAAATACTGGCTCTTGCGGATTCTGATCGACTTCAGTGCTCGTCGCGATCGATGCCGCAGGCCATTTTTCTGCAGCAAATGACCTTTCCGAAAGTTTGCGACAGAACCCGCCGACGCCGCTCTCATCGAAGCGGATGAGGCTCAGCGGCCTCCCACCGTTGCCGGCCGAGGGCTGCTGCTGCAGAATTCATGCGGGCGTTCCAGTCACGGCCTTCCATTCGGCGATGGCTTGCAGGCGATGAACATGTATGGCGAGAGCAGAACGTTTGGGGCGGGGCGGGACGAAGAGGTTGCGGAGGGCTGACAAGGTCGAGACGAAGCGTTGCAGGCCTCCCGGCGATCGGACCCCCTGCATCATCCGCTCCCGTTTCGCGGCGGCACATGGGAATTCTCCGCTCTGTTGTTCAACCCCTTGTGCGACCGGTGCCTCGACGTCCGGCATCACCTGTCGCTTTGCCGCTCCATACGAGCGCAGCTAGTCGGTGATCATGCGCTTCGGCGCGAGCCCCTGCTTCTTCAACAGCCGCGTCAGCAAGCGCTTGGCGGCCTTGGTGTTGCGGCGGTTTTGCACGATTTCGTCCAGCACATATCCATCCTGGTCGACGGCGCGCCACAACCAAAGCTTTTTGCCGGCGATGGTGACGACCACTTCGTTCAGGTACCAGACATCATTCCGGCACGGCGGCTTGCGGCGCAAGCAGCGAGCGTAGTCCGGCCCGAACTTGATGCCCCACCGGCGAATTGTCTCATACGAAACCACGATGCCGCGTTCCAGCAGCATTTCCTCAACCAGGCGCAGGCTCAGCGGAAACCGGAAATAAAGCCAGACCGCGTGGGCGATAATAGGCGGCGGAAATCGGGGGGCGTGTAGCTGACGGCGGGCGTATTCATGCCCCCCGGCGTCTATGTCGCAAATCTTGGCGATTGGTTTGTGTGACAAGCCCGCCGCAGGTCTCAACGCGTTCATATGCAGACAATGTGAAATCGCCCTATTCCGCCTTTTTTTACCGCTCCTTAAGTCCCTCGCTCGCATGCTTGTCGATGCCATTGAACTCATGGCCATCGGCCAAGGATTTGGAAAATACCTCTCGCAGCAGAAACCGTGAGAGTCGCTGTAGGCCTAACGTTAAGGGGCTGGGAGAGAGCGGTTTGATTGGACGAAATGTGTACCGGAGTACCGAGTCATGAAGCCACGAGGTAATCTGGTCCGACTGAAGCAATTTCAGGTGAATGAGAAGCGGCGACAGTTGCAGCAGCTAGACATGATGATTGCCGATTTCGAACGCATGGCGCGAGAACTGGACTTCCAGATAAACGCCGAGGAAACGAAGGCCGGCATCTCCGATATCAATCATTTCGCTTATCCGACGTTCGCCAAGGCCGCCCGCCTACGTCGTGACAACCTCAAGAATTCGCAATCGGCCTTCTGCGGCAGAGAACCACAGCCGAGCCATGCCTCGCCGAGGCTGAAGCAGAGCTCTCCAAGGCGCAAATGCTAGAATCGCGCAGCGGCAGAGGCCACGACCTCGAACCCGGCAACCGAAGCGCCATGATCGGCTGAGCCGGACGGCTTCAGCGCGCCTCAATTCGCGACACCCGACTGGCCGTTGGCGCGTGTGTCGCCGCAGCGTGACAGCCGTCCCGGCCAGCTATCGCTGCATCAAGCCGCTGAAACTTTACAGTACCGGGCGCGCTGCTACCTCAATTTCTTTACCGCTCAATCAATGTGACAGCACCGATTCTTCTCAACCGCGGCATGCCCTAAATCGTCACCTGCGTCCCGATCTCGACGACGCGTCCGGTCGGGATCTGGAAATATTCCGTCGCATCTGCCGCCGTGCGCGCCAGCCCGATGAACAGCTTGTCCTGCCAGGCCGGCATGCCGGAATTGGGCGAGGCTTTGAGCGAGCGCCGCGACAGGAAGAACGACGTCGTCATGATGTCGAACTTCCAGCCCTGCTTGCGGCAGATGGCCAGCGCGCGCGGGATGTTGGGCTGCTCCATATAGCCGAAGGTCAGCGTCACGCGCATGAACAGCTCGTTGACGGTCTCCATCTTGACGCGCTCGCTGTCGGGCACGACAGGCTGCGGCGCCGTCACCACCGAAAGGATGACGTTCTGTTCGTGCAGCACCTTGTAGTGCTTGAGGCTGTGCATCAGCGCGGTCGGCGCGCTCAGCGGATCGCTGGTCAGGAACACCGCGGTGCCCGACACCAGATGCGGCTTCTTCTTCAGCAGATTGCCGGCAAGGAAATCCAGCGGGATCTCGTTCCGGCGCGTCTTGTCGAACAAATAGCGGGTGCCGCGGATCCAGGTCCACATCGCCAGCACAATGGTGAAGGCCACCGCCAGCGAAGCCCAGCCACCTTCGAACACTTTGACGATGTTCGAGGCAAAGAAGCCGATGTCGATGAACGCGAATACCACTGTCAGGGAGATGGCCAGCCAGAGCTGCCATTTCCAGATGCGGCTCATGATCACGTACAGCAGCACCGTCGTCACCAGCATGTTGCCGGTCACCGAAATGCCGTAGGCTGACGCAAGCTTGCTGGATTCGCCAAAGCCGACCACCAGCAGCATCACCACCAGCGCCAGCAGCATGTTGACGCGCGGCATGTAGATCTGGCCGGACTGTCTTTCCGACGTATGCAGGATTTCCAGGCGCGGCAGCATGTTGAGCTGCACCGCTTGCCTGGTCAGCGAGAAAGCGCCGGAGATCACCGCCTGGCTGGCGATGACGGTCGCAGCGGTGGCGAGAACGACCATCGGAATTAGCGTCCAGCCTTCGTTCATCTCGAAGAAGGGATGACCGACCACTCCGTTTTTCGCCAGCACGAATGCGCCCTGCCCGGCATAGTTCAGCAGCAGGCAAGGGAACACGATTGCCAGCCAGGCGAGCACGATGGGCTTGCGGCCGAAATGGCCGAGGTCGGCGTAGAGCGCTTCGGCGCCGGTGACGGCGAGGAAGATGGCGCCGATCGTCACGAAGGCGACGTCGGGTGAATTGATCAGGAAGGCGACGATATAATGCGGGCTGACTGCCAGCAGGATTTCCGGATCGGCGATGATGTGGTTGAGACCGGAAAGGCCGATGGCCAGGAACCAGACTGCCGTGATCGGGCCGAAGATCAGGGCGACGCCGCCGGTTCCAAACCGCTGTGCCGAAAACAGAATCGCCAGGATGACCAGCGTCAGCGGCACCACATAAGGCTGGAAGGTCGGCGTGACGACGTTCATGCCTTCGACCGCCGACAGCACCGAGATCGCCGGCGTGATGACTGCGTCACCAAAAAAAAGCGAGGCACCGACGATGCCGATGCCGAGGATCACCGCCGAGCGGGTCGGGAAACTGTTGCGCGCCAGCGCCATCAGCGACAGCACACCGCCCTCGCCGCGATTGTCGGCCCTGAGCACGAACATGATATATTTGATGGTGACGATGATGGTCAGCGACCAGATGATCAGCGACAACACGCCGAGGATGTCGCCACGGTTGGCGACTTCGCCCCCCGACGATGCCACCAATGCCTCGCGGAAAGCATAGATCGGGCTGGTGCCGATATCGCCGTAAACCACGCCGAGTGCGCCCAGCATCAGCACCTTGGTGCTGTGCTGCTCGACCTCAGAATGGCTCGATTGTTCGACGGGTTCTGCCTCGTTACCAGCATTGGTAAGGGCCATGGACGACACTCCGATAAGCGCGCGGTGCTCTACGCTTGCTGCACTGCAATATCAAGTGCCGTCACGTAATGGCTCCGTATGCGGACCGCATTTGTTGCCCCACCGGCGGATTGTCTCATACGAAACCACGATCCCCCTCCAGCGCCATTTCCTCGACCAAACACAGGCTCAAGGGGAACCTGAAGGAGAGCCAGACCGCATGGGCGATGATCTGCGGCAGGAAACGATGGCGCGTGACGCTCAACCTGCCCGACCTCAGCTGGAGTTTGCGACGGAACCGGGAAATATGCCGGACCAAGCTGACTGGTGACACACGAACGCATTATTGTCTTCCGGTCTGGCGGCAACAGTATCGGCAGGACGGCAAAGCTGACCGGCTGCTGCAGCGAAGCGCAGGTGAAGCGCGTCTGGGCTCGACATCAGAAGGAAAGCGGGAAGCAGGAAATGCTGTCGCAAAAGTTGAGCTCTGCGACGGTGCAAAAGTCAGTTGCAAATCGTCGCGACAGAGGCTCGGCAGCTCCCCGAAGTAGCCATTTCAGATTGGTTGCAGGTGCGGATAAAGTCCTTTATGCATCGGCACATGATCAAGTCCGCGCTCATCGCTGCAATCTATTATGCGACGCTTCCATAAGGAGCGGCGCGTTTCGATCATGCCTTGAAACAAGCCGCCGTCAGGCGGCTTTGTTCATGAGAGGACCCCCTGGCGGCAATACCAGGAGGATTCCCTATGGCACTTCCCGATTTATCAACCGGTCATTCCGAACCATGTTCGGCGGCTTTGAAGACGCTCATTGAGCGCGGCTATGTAAATCAAGGGACCGACCTGCCGGGTGTCGATGCCGCCTTTGAAGCAGGCGTCGTACCCGCTTACGCTGGTTTCGATGCGACGGCTGACAGTCTTCATGTCGGCCATCTTCTTCTGATCATGGCGCTTCGTCATCTTCAGCAGACTGGCCATAAACCCATCGTTCTCATTGGGGGTGGGACCACCCGCATCGGCGATCCCAGCTTCCGTTCGGAGGCGCGGCCGATGCTGACGGACGAGCGGATCGCCGCCAACATTGAAGGGATCAGAAAGGTCTTTGACCGTCTCCTTGTCTTCGGAGACGGCCCGACGGATGCCGTGATGGTGAACAATGCCGACTGGCTGGACAGCATTCGTTGGATCGACATGCTGAGAGACGTCGGCAGGCATTTCTCCGTCAATCGGATGCTCTCTTTCGACAGTGTGAAGTCGCGGCTGGAAAAGCAGGAGAACCTGAGCTTCTTAGAATTCAACTACATGATCCTCCAAGCGTTCGACTTCCTTGAGCTATCCCGCCGGACCGGTTGCCGTCTGCAGATGGGTGGAGCCGACCAGTGGGGGAACATCATCAATGGCATCGACTTGATACGGCGGACGGATGGAAAGGAAGTCTTCGGAGTGACTACGCCGCTTCTGACGACTCCTTCAGGTGTCAAGATGGGTAAGACGGCTGCCGGAGCTGTGTGGCTCAACGAAGATCGCCTTTCGCCATACGATTACTGGCAATTCTGGCGTAACACGGAAGACGCTGATGTCGTTCGGTTCCTGAAGCTTTTCACCGATCTGCCGATGGACGAGATCGAGCGATTTGGACAGGCTGAAGGAACCGAGCTAAACGCCGTCAAAGAACGTCTCGCCAACGAAGCTACGGCCCTGGCACATGGAACTAACGCCGCCAAACAGGCGGAGGCCACGGCTAGCCAAGCATTTGGGCAGGGCGAAGCCGCAGAGGGGCTACCGACGCTTCATCTAAATGACGCCGAGGGCTTGGCCGGAGTAGCCCTTGTGGATTTGCTGGTACGCGCCGGATTGACCTCCTCCAAAGGGGAAGCGCGAAGGGCGATCTCGGGACGAGGTGTGCGGATCAACGGCAACGTCGTCGAGGTTGATACAATGATATCGTCCCAAGACCTCCCGATCCGGCTTTCGCTCGGCCGGAAGCGCCACACTGTTGTAAAGTAGGGTTTCAGCAAGATGCTGTCGCAGAAATTCTGCCCGCTTAGCGGATATTGCAGACATTCGCGTCGAGTTCCCTGAGGAATGTCGAGAGACATTCCCCAGGGGGTAGTTAAGGCCGGGCAAAGGCAGCAAACTGGCCGGGTGGGTGATTGGCTACTATATTACGTGATGCATTAACATGTAGGAGGTCGAGCAGCATTGTCACGCTTCCATGCGGCAATGGGCGGGCCGTTTCCTTTGATGTGATCGGCATTGACGGCGACCGCACACAAGGTGTCCACCTATTTTGGTGACGCCTCATGCATCAGAGCACTCAACAGTAAAAGGTGCGGGGAAATTCGCGCTTACTAATTAACTGCCAAGCGACACACGTTTCGCGCGCGGATCTGCAGATCATCTTGCGGCGCGCGGCATTGATGCTCAGAAACGTCGCCGGCGTGCCGCTGGAACCGGCCACCGAGGACGCTCTCAACGCCATTGCTGCCGAAATGGAAATCGGCCGGGCGGACCTCATTCAGATCGTGCTGCGGGAATGGTTGGAAACGAACGCCTATCTGCCCGTGCGCGAAATCGATGAGGAGAATGAAACGGACGGGAGCGCGTAAATGCAAACTTCCGCGATCACGCTATGCACGGCGAAGCTGCGACTCATCTATCGCTAAGGCGCGGCGGACCTGATGGCCTGTCGTATTCGTCGATGGCCATGGTTCGAGCGATAGGAACGCGGAACGCCTCCGTGGCGCCCCGAATGTCGTCATCATATACGGCTTGTACGCGTCCCCAACTGCCGCAGCTTTCATCGGCTGCGCACTTCGCCATCCGGACTTGAGACAGTGCCGGCTCTGCTTCGGTGCAACGTCCGCGATGGCGGCTCGATTCCTGGGCCAAGACTCCATTTTCGGGCGGCAATTCCAGCACCGACCTTGACCGAGTCATGCCGCATATCTGTTGGATGTCGCATCGTCGTAGCCCCGCTAAGCCGACCAGGCCTCCCGACCGCCGGATCGATAATGATGATCGCCTCTGGAGAATTGTTCTTGCTGTCGAGCGCGATGGTCTCCACCGTCTTGCCGTGCTCTATTTCCGCTCAGTCATGAGCAACGCCAGCCAGCCTGTCGACACTTTCGACGAGGTCCCGTGCCTTATCTGCATCGTGTGAAGGCTTTGTGGGTTCGCTCGGGCCGCGCCATCCCCAGCCTATCTTCCTTCACGCCCAACAGCGAAGCATCCAATGCTAATTCGTGAAGCGTCGAGAAAACAAAATTTGACTGGCAATCAAGTTTCTGTGGCGCGACCTTTCGTGGATGCGACAGCCAAACAGCCTGACTTCCCCACTGGGAATGCTTGCTGCCTCGACCTCTCTCCGGCCGGCCGAACGCCCTTTGCGGTGCCGGCCGACACGTTCCGTGCCGGTGCCGGAGCCGAGGAGAGCCCGAGGCCTTCACCATCATCAATCCGCTATATGGGCCATGCGCTCAACAACGCGCTGCAGGACACAGGACGTGCCGTCCCACAGGGATTATTGAATCCCGTTAGGATTTAAACGCCATATCCAATCGCAGCCATCCGCTGAACGCAGCTATCGCCGTCGACGCGAACATCGAACAGAACCGACCCTGCGGTTTTTTCCGCAGCGTCAGCCACACGATCGCAGAACGGTCGATTGAGGTAACAGGCACAGCAATAATCGTGTTGGGGAACAACGGAGAACTTAGATGCGCGTCGGTAAACGGGGACACCGCCCTTTTGGTGGCGGAATTGGCTGCGTGGAATGCGTCTCCGCTGAGTTCCGAAGTCGGAGCCCGCACCTCGGCATCGCCGACGGCGTCGAAGATTTCCAGGAAATCATTATCCGGCATTCCTAATATGCCGCCTCGCGTTTTGCCCTGAAAGCCGAGCCAGCGCTGATCCAGTTCGCGGAGTCTTCGCCCATGCCGTTCGTCAATGGCATCAAGGCTTCGCGGGAGCGTGTCGTCGCTCGGGAC
>NZ_JAMYSE010000066.1:0-35336 GCF_040321795.1 Mesorhizobium sp. M0244
GTGGGCCCGCCGCGGGGTCCCAACACTTCCGCGCCCTGTTTCCGTGAGACGCCCCCAAGACGCCGGGGCCCGCCAGAGCGGCGCCAGTCCATGCCAGTGTCGCGGCGGCGGTCACTTCGCCTCGGCAACCTTGTCGGCGATATCCTGGTCGATCCTGCCCCAGGCATCGTCGAGGCTGAGTTCGCCGGCCATCACCTGGCTGACGCGCGTCACCAGCGCGGCGAAATAAGCGTTGGCCCACTTCCACGGCGGCAGCGCATCGGCCGCCGGCAGGGTTTCACCCGCCGCCTTGACGAACTTGTCGAGCGCCGGACCGACATTCTTGTCGGCCGAATCCCATTTCAGTCCGCCCTTCTCGACGATGCCCTTGTGCGCGGGCAGAAACAGCGTGCGTTCGCTGAACTCTTTCACCACGTCTTCGCGGGCCAGATAATCCATGACCTTGGCGACGTCCTTGGGGTTCTTCGTGTATTTGATGGCGACCAGCGCCGCGCCGCCTTTCACGCCCGAACAGCCTGCGGGGCCGCAGGGCGAGCCGGTCGCCACCCAGTCGAAACTGTCGCCGATCTTGGTCGACAGATTGGCGACCTGCCAGCTGCCCGAATAATAGAACGGGATCTGGGCGTTGATGAAGTCGTCGGCGGCCGCGCGGTAGGTCGAGCCTGCCGCCGACACCCAGGTATCCTTCAGCATCAGACCCTTGGAGGTCCAGTCGACGAGCTTGCCGACGAATGCCTTGGTGCCGTCGTCCACTTTCGCCGGCGTGCCATCGGGTCCGATGTAGTTCGCCCCGAAGGAGACATTCGGACCCGAAATGCGGTGGCCGGAGCGGTCGATCGCGAAGGCCGCCGGAAGCTGCTGACTCTTCGCCACCTCGGCGGCGGCGTTGAGCCAGTCATCCCAGGTCGCCTTGTCGCCGGGCAGCGGCACGCCGGCCTGTTCGAACAGCGTCTTGTTGGCGAAGCCGCCGGTGAGCGTGAGCTGGGTCATGAACCCTGGGATGGCGTTGGAGCCGTCGGGGCGCATCCAGTCCAGCGTGTCACTGAAATTGTCCTCCCAATATTTCGGGTCGGCCACCAACGGCCTGAGATCGAGCCAGTGCTGGGCGAGCTCCTTGATGTTTGTGACGCGGGCGATGTCCGGGCCCTGGCCAGCTTCGAGCTGGATGGGCAGCTGCTCCTGGATCACCTTGTAGGCGACATTGTCGAGCGTGACGTGGATATCGGGATTGTCCTTCATGAAACGGTTCAGAATGTCCTGGATGACATCGCCTTCGACACCGTCCGAATACCACATGATGCGCACGTCGCCGGCAAACGCGCTGGTCGATGCGAGCAGGCTGACCGATAACGCGGCCAGCAAAGTGCGGGTCTTATTCATGCTTCGTCTCCTCCTTTATCCGGGGCAGCGCCCGATGATTCAAGCTGCCACGCCCTCTCCTCTTGAGGGTCGCAGCCGATTCCTCCCTACTCTTTGCGTTTCATGCGCTTCGCCTCACCGCGCACGATCCAGTTGGCCGGATCGAGTGTACGTCCCTCAGCCACGATCCTTGCGTCGGCGAGGAAGCGCACCGTGCCGTACTCCGGATCCTCGACGATCAACTCGCCGTCAGGGCCGGACCGCACCGACAGGCCCCCAAAAGCGGCAGCCCAAGCATCGAGCGCCGGCAGATTGGCATCCCGGTCACCGAGGCGAACGATCCATGTCGTCCTACGTCCCGCCGCCCGCAACTCATTGCCGGCCGTCGGGCCCGCCTCGACCCGCGTGAGCGGCACATCCGTCTTCAGCAAGACGAAGGCGTCGCCGGATTGCCCAGACGCCCGATCGCGATCCACTTGCACGGCATCGAAGGCACTTGCCGGGAACCAGGCGTGCGTGAAGTCGGGCTGTTCATCCGAGCAGGAGAAGCTGACGATGGCGAGGTCGCGGTATTGGTGAACCCGGGGCAAAGTGCCTGAGCCGCCCCAGTAAGACGGCCTGCCATACCCCGACTGCAGCACCTCGCCCGGGTGGTTGATCCAGATCTGCGCATCCGGATTCTTGCCCAGCCGGGCGTGAATGACTGTCTCCTGATAACCCCAGTGGTTCCAGCGATAGCCGGCGGCGCTGCCCATTGCATGGTCACGCGTCTTGTAATGGTAGAGCCGCGCGAAGCGGTCCTGTCCCTGCGCGAAAGTCCATTCCCACGCCGTATCGTCGGTGAGGGAAGCAACTGCCGCCAACCCGTCCGGAACGCTCAAGCCGTGGTCCCGCAGGCAGAGTGCGAGCTGCGGCAGCGCGTGAAAGCGCATGCCGTAATTGCCCTTGCCCCAGAGCATGCGGCAGATGCCCGATAGCTCCAGGGAACGCGCCGCGCGTAGCGTGTGCTCATAAGAGCGGCCCTGCGCCCCGGTGAGAATGCCGCGATGGGCCGAGCGGGCGACGATTTCAAGCAGGCGTATGATTGCTTTGCCGGCACGTTCGGCGATGTCCTTGTCCGGGGCCAGCGCGTAGAGCGCACACAAGCCCTTGAGGTCGATCGGGAAATAGGGCGCCGAGTTGAACTCGGCCACCTCCCATGCCTCGAAATGGTCGAGCCAGGCCCGCACCCGCGCGGCTCCAACTGCGGACTGCTCGCGGCCAAGGCGGCCCGATCGCACGAAGCGTGCGTCAGCCAACAGGCCACCGGCAATATAGGCGGCGGTGTGGAAGAGCAGCGCGTGGTTCTCGGAGAAGTACCACTGCACATCGTTGCCGGGCTCGTCCATCCAGTAGCGATAGCCGAGAATGGCGTTGTCGACGCGCGCGCGCAGGCTCACTTCCAGCCGATCGCCATAGGCCTTGCGGCACCACAGCAGCGGCACCAGGATGAAGTCGGCGCAATCGTGACAATCCTCGATCGCCGGCAGCGTGCCGGAGATCATGGCGTCGGTCTCGGCGCCCTCCTGCCCGATCGCCAGGCGCGCCAGCGCGCGTACTGTGTCAGCCTCGGCGTGACCGGCGACCTCGCGCAGGGCTTCATCGATACGCGCCGCAAGCGTTTCCGGTGCCTCGCCCTGACGGCGCGCGTGGCAGATCTCGACGCCGAAGACACGCGATACGGAATAGCCTGCGACCGTCAGCGTCACCTTGAAATGGCGAAAGTCGGCCGGCAGTTGCTCGGTATCGGCGATCGGCAGGCGCGTCTGGCCCGCCGGCAGATCGAAGGCGAAGCGCACCGGCGCCTCGATCGACATGAAATCGCCCTCGATCTCGACCTCGATTTGCGCGTCGCACGGCAGGGCCACTCCGGTGACCAGCGCCACCTCGCCGCCGTCATAGGCGGGCCGCTCGAAATGCATATCGTCGAGAGCCGCCTCCATCGCGCTGGCGACACCGCCCGCCACCTCGACCGGCAGTGCGACCGAAGCAGCCGGACCCGACAGATAATCGAGCTGGAAATAATAGCGGGCATCGCGCTCGGCGAGGTCGTCGAACCATATGCGAATGTCGTTGCGGCCGGCCTTCAGCGCGATCTTGAAATCCTCAGCACTTTCCAGATTGCGGCCGTAGGGCGCCATCCAGCCGGCTTCCTCGCCATTGGCAAAGAGCATGGCGCCGCCGCATGTGCGCAGCCGCACCAGCGCCTCGCCAGTCGAGGCCGCCTCGATGGTGGTTTCGGCCCAGGTTCCAAGCACCGTCGGCCGGAACCAGAAGCCCGACAGGTCGACGCGGGGCGAGGCGAAGGGCAGCCAGACGCGCTCGGCGCCGAATTCGGCGCTGACCTGAGGTCGCTTGCCGCGGCGTTCCGCCGCGAACTGCGTGCGGCATGGATATTCATGCGGAATGAAATTCTTGTGCTTGGTCAGGAAGAAGAAGGGATCCATCTCGCCTTGCATGGGCTGGTCGGCCACGTCGTAGCGTTGCTCGGGGATAGACCCCAGTCGCCAGTAGACGATTGGCTGCCCCGCCATGAGCGGCCGGCGCAGCGTAAAGTCGGTCTGAATGCTTTGCGAGGCCTCGCTCATCGCAAATCCTTCACGGCAACCGGATCGACATCGGTGTAGGCTTGGTTCTCGCCGGTCATGCCCCAGACGAAGGCATAGGGGCCGGTTCCTGCGCCCATGTGGATAGACCAGGCAGGCGACAGGACGACGTCACCGTCGGCGACCATCAGGTGGCGCGTATTGTCCGGCCGGCCCATCAGATGGACCACACGGTCGGCCTTGGCGAGGTCGAAGTAGCAATAAGCTTCCATGCGCCGCTCGTGCAGATGCGGCGGCATGGTGTTCCACACACTGCCCGGTGCGAGGTCGGTGATCCCCATCAGCAAGAGGCAGGACGGGGCCACTTCGGGATGGATGTACATGCGCAGCGTGCGCCTGTTCGCGCGAGCCTCCTCGCCGAGCACAAGCGGCTTGGCTTCGCTGCTGACGATGAGACGATGCGCAATATCAGCGCCGGCCGGAACCGAGTTCATGTAGAAATGTGCCGGCCTCTCCGGATCGTCGCTCTCCAGCATCACCTCGCGTGCTCCGCGTCCGACATAGACGATGTCGCGGTTAGCCACGGGAAAGCGCCTGCCGTCCACCGCGACTGCGCCATTGCCGCCGAGATTGGCGATGCCCATCTCGCGCGCGTCAAAGAAGAGCGGGGTGCCGACTTCGGCCCCGTTACCGAATGTCAGCGGGTTGGCCAGCGGCAGCGCGCCACCGACGATCATGCGGTCGACATGGGTGTAGACGAATTCTATCGCGCCAGGCCGGAACAGGCCGTCGACCAGGAACTCGGCCCTCAGCCGGTCCGTGTCCATGCCGGCAATGTCGGCCGGCGACGCGCCGTAGAGCGTCCGCATCATGCCGCCTCCACCTTCGCCTGCAGACGCCGCGCCCCTTCGGTCAGGCATAGAATGGCCAACGCCTGCCCGTAGCCCGTCGGATGGATCGGTATGTCGCGGTAGAACTGCAGGTCGGGGCCCATGCGTGTGCCATAGGACACGTTCGCCACCACACCTTTGTCATCGATGTTGGCCACCACAGCTTCCAAGGCGCGGAGACCGGCGGCACGGCACTCTCTCGAACCGATTCCGAGCCGCGCGGCCTTCATCAAGCCGTAGCCGAAACCGGCCGTGGCAGAAATCTCTTCGTAGGAAGTCGGGTCGTCGAGCAGAGTATGCCATGCGCCCGAACCTGCCTGCACCTCGAGCAGGGCCTTGATCTGCGTCTCCAGCACGCCGAGCAGATAGGCCCGAACCGAAGGCGCAATTTCGGCGAACTCCACCAGATCGAGGATACCCACGGTGATCCAGGCATTGCCTCTCGCCCAAAGGGCGCGGGCGAAATTGTGCCGGCCCGCGAACGTCCAGCCGTGAAACCACAGCCCGGATGCCGGATCGGCGAGATAACGGGCGTGGACCAGGAATTGCCGTTCCGCTTCCTCGACGAAGCGACGCTGGCCGGCAGCCTGGCCGTAGGATGCGAGGAACAGCGCCACCATGAACAGCGTATCGTCCCACAATTCGTCGTCGTTGACCCGGTCCGAAACATCGTGCTGGAAACCGCCTTCGGGCGTCCGCGGCAAGCCGGTGACCACCCGCTCGGCCCATTCGCGCAAGACCGGCTCAAAGCGCGGCTGGCGCCGGCGCCGCCACAATTCGCTTAGCGCCAGCAGAGGTGCGGTGGTGTTGACGTTCAACGCCGGGAGACCGGCAGCGATGCGTCGGTCGTACCAGGCCTCGATCGTCTGCAGCAGCCGATCATCACCGGTCAGCGCCCACAGCCGGACCAGCCCGTAGAGCCCGACGCCCTGCGGCCATTCCCAACTGTCGAAGCTGACGTAGTCGCCCGCCGTCCCGTCGAGATTCGGCTCGTGGAACCGCCCGTCATGGCGCAAGCCGGTCATGCCGGCCACGAGGCTGGCAAGCGCGGAATTCAGGCGTTCGGCCGACAGCGGCATCACTCCTCCCGTTTCTCCCGCTTCAACAGAACTGTTTCACAGGCATTTTTCTTGCGCAATCTGAAAATTTTTTGCATTAACCTAGGTGACTTTGTCGGAGATGCGGGAGCGGATGACGATCCAAGGCAAGCGCGGCCGCCCCAGCCGCCGCATTCGACTTGAAGAGATCGCGGCGCGTTGCGGCGTGTCGGTCAGCACCGCCTCCCGTGCGCTGAGCGGGGTCGGTGGCGTGAGGGATGAGCTTCGCACCAGGATCATCGAAACGGCTAAGTCGATGAACTACGCCATTCCCGCCTCGGTTGCGGGCCGCAAGGTCATCCTGGCCGCAAGCAGCGTGGCAATGGTCGACAGCGCCCGCAATCAGTTCACCTATCACGTTCTCGACGGGCTCAACGAACGCGCCCGGTTGCTCGGCGTCGAACTGGTGACCCGGCCGGTCGCGACGTCCGAAGACGAAATCGCGCTTCTGCGTGAGTCCGAGCGCGACGACCGCGTCGCCGGCTGCCTCTTTCTGACGCTGGATGACGATGACGTGCTGACGCTGACAGCCGGCTTTACCAAGCCGATCGTGCTCGTCAACGGCGACGATCCCTCGATGCGCCATTCGAGCGTGACGCCCTGCAATCGCTCCGCCGCGATGCTTGCCGCGCAGCATCTGATCAGCCTCGGCCACCGCCGCATCCTGTTCGTGTTGCGGGGTGGCCGGCGCACGATCGAGCGGCGCTACGAAGGCTGGCGCGACGCGCTGATCGCGGGCGGCATTGCCGGCTTCGACGATCTCGTGGTCGAGGTGCAGGACTGGCTCCCCGAGCTTGCGAGCGAGGCCGTGACCGAGCGCATCGCGGCCCGCGGCCTTGATTTCACCGCCGTGCTGACGGCCGGCGACAGCCTGGCCTTTGGTGCCATCGCCGGCGTCCAGAAAGCCGGATATTCGGTGCCTGGCGATGTGTCCGTCGTCGGTATGGACGACCTGCCGCTGGCGGCCTTCTGCAACCCGCCGCTGACGGCGATGCACATTCCCATGCGCGAGATCGGATCGGCGGCGCTTAGCCTGCTGCTCGATGACATGGCCCATTCGGGGTTGCCGCCGCGCCGCGTCGAGCTCGCCTGCAATCTCGTGGTGCGCCAGTCGACGGCACCAGCCCGGAGGGGCGCTGGCCGTCATCAGCCCGCCTCTTGAGCCGGCGGCTTGCCGCCAGCAAAGAGCAACGGCAAACCCTCTTGCGTCTCCAGTTCAAGGACATGTCCAAGCAGGATCATATGATCGCCTGCCGGGAAGCGGTCGGCGACGCTGCATTCGAACCGCGCCAACGCCCGTGGCAGCAGCGGCACGCCGTGCTCGTTCCACGAGAGGTCAAGATCGGCAAAGTCGGTCCCCGACTTCGAAAAGCGCCAGCACAGATCGATTTGATCTTCCGCCAGCACGTGAATGGCGTAGTGCGCGGAATTGGCGAAGGCTTCGAACCGGCGCGAGTGGCGGCCGATCGACCAGAGCACCAGCGGCGGATCGAGCGACACGGATGAGAAGCTGTTGGCAGTGATCGCGACCGGCCCGTCGGCCGTGCGTGTGGTGACGACCGTGACACCGGTGGCGAAACGCCCGAAGGCGTTGCGCAAAAGGCGCGGATCGCACACGACATGCTCCATCAGCGGCGCTCCTCCGTTCCCAATGGTGTTGCCGGGACCCGGTCCGGCACCCTGCCATAGGCGTGCGGCAGTGAGCACGTCTTGAGCTGGGGCAGCACCTTGGTGCCGAAATGACGCGCCTCGTCGAGATGCGGGTAGCCGGAAAAGATGAAAGCGCGGATCCCCATCTTCATATACGTCTCGATTTCCGACAGAACCTGATCGGTCGAACCCACCAGCGCTGCGCCGCAGCCCGAACGCGCCCGCCCGACGCCCGTCCACAAATGCGGCTCGACATAGCCTTGCGCATCGGCGATCTGGCGGTTCTTAGCCTGGTGCGATACGCCGAGCGATCGGGCGTCGAGCGCGCGCTCCCGGATCGCCCTGCCCTGCTCGTCGTCCAGCTTCGACACCAGCTCCCGGGCATAATCCTTTGCCTCGGCCTCGGTATCGCGCACGATCATGTGGACGCGCAGGCCGTAGTCGAGCGTCCGCCCATGGCGCTTGGCACGTTCGTGGACGGCTTTCATGCGGCCGGCGAGCTCCTCCTTGGTTTCCGGCCACATCAGGTAGACGTCGCACTGTTCGGCGCAAAGCTCGAGCGCATCGGGCGAATAACCGCCGAAATAGAGCAGTGGACCGCCATTCTGCTGATAGGGCTTCGCCGGCGCCGTCGAGAGCCCCTTGAAACGAAAGACCTCGCCCTCGAAATCGATGCTGTCCCGGGTCCAGGCCTGGCGCAGGATCTGCACCACCTCGCGGGAACGCTGATAGCGGTAGGCGCTGTCGGCCGTCTCGCCCGGAAAGTCCGACGAAATGATGTTCACCGTCAGCCGGCCTTCCAGCATGTGGTCCAGCGTCGCGATCGTGCGTGCCAGCATGATCGGCTGCATCTCGCCGCAGCGCACAGCGGCGAGCAGATTGATCTTCGACGTGATCGGCGCGCAGCCGGCAACGAAGCTCAGCGTGTCCTGGCCGACCTGATAGGACGACGGGCACAAGATGTTGCGGAAGCCGAGTTCCTCGGACGTCTTCACGATCTCGGAGCAATGCGCCCAGCTCGAGCGCAACGCCCCGTCCGGCACGCCGAGATAACGATAGTCGTCCGAGCAGAGTGCGGCGAACCACGAAACTTCGGCTGCGTCGAGATCCGGCGAGGTGATTGGGACGATGCTCATTGCCACTCTTCAACGAAAGTTCGGCGCTGCGAATGGGGCTTGCGTAGCATTCGTTTTGGTGTAGATCAATACTGTATCAATTTTGGCGTCGCCGCCGAAGACCGGGATGCAATTGGGACGCGGGATGCAATTGACAAGGGCCGACCCCGGCCACCGATCGAGCCAGATGCGCGGCCCCTTGCCCGTGCACTTGCAGATCAGCGAAATGCTGATCCGCGAAATCGCCGCCGGACGGCTGGCCGACGGGGCGCGGCTGCCGCCCGAGCGCGAGATGGCCGCGAGCCTGGGGATCGCCGTCGGCACGCTCAGGCGGGCGCTTGCAGATTTGACCGAAAAGGGGCTTCTCGACCGCATCCAGGGGTCGGGCAACTATGTGCGGGCGCGCGGCGACTTGCTCGGAATTTATGCCTTCTTTCGCCTGGAGCGCATCGGCGGTGGCGGCCTGCCGAGCGCCGACGTGCTGTCGGTCGAGCGGCTGCCCAAGCCCGCCGACCTGCCGCAATTCGGCAGCGCAGGCGAAGCGCACCGTATACGCCGGCTGCGGCGGCTCGACGGCGAGCCGGCCGCGGTCGAGGAGATCTGGCTCGACGTCAGCCGCGCCGAGCGGCTCGAGCGCGAGGATCTGTCGGAATCGCTCTATCTGCACTACCGCCTCGCGCTCGGCTTCTCGATCGTTCGTGCCGAAGACCATGTTGCCCTCGCGCCCGCGCCGGACTGGGCTCCTCTCGAGTTCAGGCCGCCGCCAGGGATGGTTGTGGGTTTCATAGAACGTATCGCCTGGGCTGGCGACGGTGCCAGCGCAGAGTATTCCCGCAGCTGGTTCGATCCGGGCGCGGCGCGGTACGTCACGCGTTTCAGATAGGCCGGAGGAAGACGCCGGGTGACCAAATCATCGATCGGCTACGGCATCATCGGCTGCGGCATGATGGGCCGGGAGCACATCCGCAACATTGCCCTGTTGCCTGACGCGCATGTGGCCGCGATCTTCGAGCCGGACCCCGTCATGTTGGCAGCGTCGCTGGCGATGGCGTCGGGGGCGCGATCGGCGGCATCGATCGCCGAACTGCTGGCCATGGACGAGGTGGACTGCGTTTTAATTGCCAGCCCCAACCACCGTCACCTCAGCCAGATGGAGGAGATCGCCGCACTTCGACCACTGCCGGTGCTGGTGGAAAAGCCGCTCTTCACCGAGGCCACCGACGAGGGGCGGATCGCGGCGCTGAAAGCTCGGCTTCCGCTCGTCTGGGTGGCCATGGAATACCGCTATATGCCCCCCGTCGCCGAATTCATCGAGCAGGCGCGCCACGCCACCGGCGGCATCCGCATGCTGACGGTCCGCGAGCACCGCTTCCCCTTTCTGGCCAAGGTCGGCGACTGGAACCGCTTCAACCGCAACACCGGCGGCACGTTCGTCGAGAAGTGCTGCCACTTCTTCGATCTGATGCGGCTGATCCTCGAATCCGACCCTGTCCGTGTGATGGCGAGCGCGGGACAGGCCGTAAACCATCTCGACGAAAGCTATGGCGGTGAGACGCCGGATATTCTCGACCATGGCTACGTGCTGGTTGACTTCGCGAGCGGCGCGCGCGCCATGCTGGAACTGTGCATGTTCGCCGAGGGCAGCCGCTATCAGGAGGAACTCTGCGCTGTCGGCGGCAACGGAAAGATCGAATGTCTGGTGCCCGGGCCGGGCCGCTTCTGGCCGACCCACCTTGGCCCCGCGCCAGTGCCCCAGCTGATCGTTAGCCCGCGCAATCCGCCTGGACCACGCCTGCTGGAGATTCCCGTCGACCCCCGGCTGCTCGAGGCAGGCGACCATAACGGCTCGACCTATTTCGAGCACGCCCGCTTCACCGCTGCGGTACGCGGACAGGACAAAGTGGAGGTGACCTTGCAAGACGGCTGGTGGGCCGTCGTCATGGGCCTCGCCGCCCAGAGATCGGCCCGCGAAGGCCGCGCCATCGAACTCGCTGGTGAATTCGCGTTGCCGACCTAGGCTGACCACGACATCCACCGGACCGTCGAGTCAGATGCGCCGACCGGTTTCTGCGTCGAACAGATGCGCACATGCGCGGTCGATCTCGATCCGCACCCCTTCGCCTTGCTTGAGGGCAAGCCGCTCCCGGAAGAGGCAGGAGATTTCTTCACCGGAGCAGTCGACCCTGGCGAAGATTTCCGAGCCGGTCGCCTCGAGAAGCGTGACCGTACCCGGCATGCCCTGCCCGGTTGCCCGGATATGTTCCGGGCGAATGCCGTAGACGAGTTCGCGTCCTGCAGCATCCGCCGGGTGGGCACCTTCCGGCAGAGGCAGAATCAGCCCGCCGGCACTGCGGAAAACGCCCTCCTCGATGCGGCCGGCAATGAAGTTCATGGCGGGCGAGCCGACAAAACCGGCAACGAAGAGATTGGCCGGATGATCGTAGAGGTCCAGCGGCGCGCCGATCTGCTCGACCAGGCCGTCATGCAGCACGACGATCTTGTCAGCCATGGTCATGGCCTCGATCTGATCGTGCGTGACATAGATCGTCGTGGTACCCAGCCGCTGGTGCAGGGCCTTGATCTCGCCGCGCATCTGGACGCGCAATTTGGCGTCGAGATTGGAGAGCGGCTCGTCGAACAGGAAGACCTGCGGGTCGCGTACGATCGCGCGGCCCATCGCGACGCGCTGGCGCTGGCCGCCGGAAAGCTGGCGCGGATAGCGGTCAAGCAGCTTTTCCAGGCCGAGAATGCCGGCTGCCTTCCTGACACGGCCCGCGGTGTCGACCGGATCGGCCTTCTTGATCTTCAGGGCAAAGCCCATGTTGTCGGCGACCGTCATATGCGGATAGAGCGCATAGTTCTGGAACACCATGGCGATGTTCCGATCTCGCGCCCGCAGATTGTTGACCATACGCTCGCCGATGGCGATCTTTCCGCCGGAGATCGTTTCAAGTCCCGCAATCATACGCAAGAGCGTCGACTTTCCGCATCCCGACGGGCCGACCAGGATGACAAACTCGCCGTCGGCGATATCGACGCTGACGTCGTGAATGATCTTGGTTGCCCCGAAGGCCTTCTGCACGTTGTTGATCGTTACCGATGCCATTGGATCTTTCCTGGAAAAGAATGTCCGGGCGCGCCCTCAGCCGCCCTTGACGGCGCCGGCTGTCAGCCCGGCCACGATCTGCCTTTGCGCGAACATGGTCAGGATCAGCACCGGCAGCGTCACCACCAGCGCTGCCGCGGCGAGCGGCCCCCAGCTCACCTGCTCGTAGGACAGCATGTTGTAGACGGCGACCGGCAGTGTGCGCGTCTCTCGGCTGGCGAGCACCACGCCGAAGACGAAATTGTTCCATGAGAAAATGACGGACAGGATGAAGGCGACGACGATGCCCGGCTTGGCGATGGGCAGGGCGACCAGCCGGAACACCTGCCAGGAGCTGGCGCCGTCGATGTTGGCCGCCTCTTCCAGTTCCATCGGCGTGGTCTCGAAATAGCCGATCATCACCCAGACCACGATCGGCACCGTCACCACCAGGTGGATGATGATCTGCGGCCACAGCGTGCCGAGGATCCCGATCCACTGGAACAGCAGAAACAGCGGGATGAGATAGGATAGCCCGGGCGTCATGCGGGCTATCATGATGACGACCGCCGACCGTTCAGCCTTGAGCCGTGCGATGCCATAGCCCGCCGGCACGCCGATCAACAGCGCTAACAACGTGGCCGTGCCGGTCACCAGAACCGAATTCCAGAGATAGAGCAGGAAGTTATTCTCCTCGAACACTTTCACATAGTTCGACCAGGCGAAACGTTCGGGGATCAGGATCGGCGGATAGGCACCGTTGTCGATCTCGAATTTCAGCGACAACGAGATCATCCAGAGGAAGAACAGGATCGCCGGCGAGACGAAAACCAGGGCAGCGAAAAACAGACCGATCTGGTTGAGCAGCCGCGAACTCATCTATTTGCCCTCCGTATCGATCCACTGCGAGCGTTGGCGCAGCATTAGGAGGACAAAAGACAGGGCCACGATGACAATGAAGAACACCACGGCCATGGCCGAGCCGTAGCCGATATCGTAGTAGGAAAAGGCGGTGTTGTAGAGATAGATGTTGATGGTTTCCGAGGCCGTGCCCGGCCCGCCCTGGGTCATCGCGTAGATGATATCGAAGCTCTTCAGCGCATCGATCGTGCGGATGATGACCGCGATCATCAGGAACGGCGCGATCATCGGCAGAGTGAGATAGCGGAATTGCTGCCAGGCATTGGCGCCGTCGATCTCCGCGCTTTCGAAGGGCTCGCGCGGCACCGAGGCCAGCCCACCCAGCACGATCAGCATGACCAGCGGCGTCCACTGCCAGGTCTCGACCGCAACCAGCGACGGGATGACCGTGTTGGCATTGAAGATCCATTCCTGAGCCGGGATGCCGACCAGTGACAACAGGTAGTTGAGCACGCCAAGCTGGGGATGGAACATCATTGTCCAAACCAATGCCACGGCAACGGGTGTTGCCATCATCGGCATGACGAAGACGCCGCGCAGCAGGCCGCGCAACGGAAACCTGGCATCGAAGATCAGGGCGGCCAGAGTGCCCAGGAACATCGGCGCTGCAACCGAGAGGAAGGTGTAGGTCAATGTATGAACCAGAGATTCCCAAAACCGCGGATCGCTGGCCAACCGGAGATAGTTTTCCATCCCGGCAAAGCTCCGCGACTGGCCGAGCGTCCAGCGGTTGACGCTCATCCACAGCGTGAAAGCCCAGGGGAAGACGATGACGGCGCCGACGACGACGAGTGCCGGGACAACGAAAGGCCAGTAATTGGGAGCCAGCCGGATCGTCTGGCTCCCGTCGATAACCGGCATCGTCACCCCGGCTTGTTCTGGGGTGGTGGCCGACATCAGCCCTGCTCGCTCCTGTCGAGAACCGGCTGGAACTGCTCGGTGGCCTTCTTCAGCTCCGCGGCGGGATCGGCGGCGGCAATCATGTTGGTCAACGCCACGCCATAGATGTCGCGGAATTCAGTGACGGGGATGATGACCGGCAGCGCCAGCCGGCTGATATTGCCTGAGCCGATCACGGCATCAAGCCAGCTTGCCGGCATGGTGACGCCTTCGCGCACCTTGGGATCCTCCAGCACGGATTTGCGGAACGGAACGCCAGCGCCGGCCTGCAACAGCCGCGCGCCCATGGCTGGCGATACGGCCCACTGACAGAACAGATAGGCGGCCTCCTTCTTCTCGCTGGCGGCGGTAACGCCAATCCCGTCGCCGAAGGTGCCCGAGGCATGCGCCTTGGGACCCTTGGGCATGACGCCGTAGCCGACCTTGCCGACCACTCTCGATTTTTCCGGGTTTTCCATCGGCGGGGCAAAACCCACGCCATCGAGCCACATGCCGATCTTGCCTTGCAGGAAGGCCGACTGTGCTTCGGCCCAATTGAACCCGGTGACGCCCGGAGGGGCGGACTTGGTCATCAATTTTTGATAGAGGGCAGCAGCCTCGATCGCCTCGGGAGCCTCGGTGCGCAGCTTCCCCTTGTCGTCGAGCGGCGTCACGTCGTAGCCGAGCATCAACGACGTCCACACCGGCGTGTTTGCGTTCTTGAGCCCGCGGGCGACGAAGCCGTATGTGTTGGTCGACGGGTCGGTCAGCGCTTCGGCGGCGGCCACCAGTTGCTCGAACGTCTCGGGGTATTTGAGGCCTTTGGCCTCAAACAACTCCTTGTTCCAATAGAGGATCCAGTAATCCACCGAGAAGGGTAGCGAGCGCAGCACGCCCTGGCCGTCCTTGGCAAACAGCATGCCGGCCTCGGCGAAGTCGCTTTCGACCAGCCCCGGGTCGGTGAGCGACGGGTCTGCGAGATAGCCGGCGATGTCGGCCAGCCAGCCACCCTTTTCAAACTGGCGCTTCTGCACGTGGTAGCTCAGATGCACGACGTCGAAGCTCGGCTTGCCCGAGCTCAACTCGATTACGGTCTTCTGGCGCTGCTGCTGCTCGGGCGTGGCCTCGGCATTGACCTTGATGCCGGTCAGTTCCTCGAATTCGGCGAGATATTTCAGGATGGTGTCGCTGCGCGGACTTTTCACCAGATTGACGTCAAGCGTCGTCCCGGCAAAGCGTTTCCAGTCGACGCCTGCGGCAAAGCTGGGGCGGAGTCCCACAAGGCCGGCAGCGGTGAGCGCCGCGGTTCCGGCAAGGAGTTGCCTCCTGGTTGGGTTGAACAGATTGGACGACATTTTTTCCTCCCGGGTTGCTGTCGTGTGCGTTGCATCGCGACCGCGGCGCGGCCTTCACTTCCTCAGATCTGGAGCGCCAGCCGACGCGCATTGTCGATATGCAGACTGATCGCTTCAACCGCTTTTTGCGGATTGCGGCTCTCCATGGCTTCGATGACCGCCAAATGTTCGCGCATCACCGGCACCACACGACCGTCGATGCGGAAACGCTCCTGGTGGATCAGCCGGATTTTCACCGAGTTGACCAGATAGGCCTTGGCGATAATCTCGTTGCCCAGCGCATTGATGAAGGTGTCGTGCATGGCCCAGTCGACGTTCTGGGCCTTGGCTTCCATTTCCGATGTCGGCGCTTGCAGCAGGGCTTGAGCCAGCATCTCCTCATGTTCGCGCCGCATGCGGGCAAGTTCGGCATCTGAAGCGCTGACCGTAAATAGCGCCACTGCCTCGCGTTCCATGAATAGCCGAAACTGAAAAGCCTCGCGGATCAGATTGATGTCGATATGCGCGATCTGCATGCCGCGCTGCGGGATGGTGGTCAGCAGTCCCTCGGCCTCGAGACGCGGGACGATCTCGCGAATGGCGCCCAGCGGCAGCCCGGTGAAAGCGACCAGTTCGCGCTGAGACACGAACTGCCCCGGCCGCAGATCGCGGGCCAGCAAATGCCGCGTGAAGCTGGCATAGGCTTTCTCCCGGAGAGTGATCGGTTCGCTGCCGTCTTCCAATTCAGCTCGCTTCCTTTGTCAGTCAACTGGCTTTGTCGATCAGGCCGGCTCTGTCGCAAACAGCCTGTCGTAGGCAGCAGCAAGCTGTCGCTGTCCTTGCGGGCCGATCGCCTCCAGGGGCGGGCGGACCGCCAGCCAGCGCTCGTCGCCGGTCTTGCGCGCCACCATGACCTTCACCGCCGGCGTGACCGGATATTTGAGCAATTCAAGCACGAAGTCCTCGACGCGGGGATCGTCGCGGCCGTCTTCGACCATTGCACGGATTTCGCCGGTAACAAAATTAGCCATGCCGGAAATCGCACCCTGTCCACCGTGGCGCACGCTTCTCGCCAGATGCCGTTCGTCGCCGATCAGGATCACCAGATCGCCGTGCGCTTCAAGCAGCGCCTCACTGTAGCTCCAATCCCCGCCGGAATCCTTCACCCCGGCCACCGCAGCGGGAAAGGCGGCGCGCAGCCGGCCGATCAGCCCAAGCGGGAGCGGCACCATGGTGACAGAAGGGATGTTATAGAGGAGGACGTCACGAGCCAGCGGACCGAGTGCGGCGAAGACGGCGGAAAACCATCCGAACAGCCCTTCCTCGCCGACATTCTTGAAGTAGCTCGGCGGAGCGAGCAGAATGTTGCGAACGCCGTGCTGCAAAGCGTACCGAGCCTGATCGGCGGCGTCTTCGGCCGCATCGACCAGCACTCCGGCCACGAGCTGATGTGCCGGAATACCGGCCGCCAGCATGGCTTCGGTGACGACCCGCCGCTCGTCCGTGCCCACCGAGGCGCCTTCCCCGGTGGTGCCGAACAACGTCGCGCTGCTGCAGCCGGCGCCAAGGCAGGCCCGGGCGTGCGCGATCATCGGCGGGAGAGCTATCTGTCCCGACGCGTCGAAGGGTGTGGTGAGAGCAACCGAAAGACCAAAGCGGGAAGCCAACGCGATCTCCGTTTAAATCAATGTGCGCGTAGTGCTAGCACACTAACATGTTAGATGTAAACTGGCGATCTTCCGAACTGATCGCTGCCGAACGGCGCTGCCGCGGCGGCGCCATCGCCGATCACATCCTACCGCCCGAGCATCACACATGCTGCTGTCCCCGAGCCTCCGCGGGATTGGCTGGACAACGCAGCCTAAGCTCGATCAGGTGGCGACGAGGTGGCCGTTGCCAACGTCTTCAAGCTTGAGTTTCGAGGGCTCCTCGCCGACACGCCGGATAGCGCTTGGAATTTCGCTGTCCAGACGCGCGAACCGGGCGCGGCGCTGGCCTCGATCGGGAACCGGAACGGCTTCGATCAGCCGCTTTGTGTAAGGATGCCTCGGATTGGAGAAGATCTGGTCGCGGGTGCCCATCTCGACGATCTGCCCCAGATACATCACCGCCACGCGATCGGAGATGTTCTCCACCACTGCCATATCGTGTGAGATGAAGAGATATGCGACGCCGAATTCGCGCTGCAGCTCCTTCAGCAATCTTAACACGCGCGCCTGCACCGACACATCGAGAGCAGAGACGCTTTCGTCGGCAATGATCAGCTTTGGTCGCAGCGCCAGCGCCCGTGCAATGCAGATTCGCTGGCGCTGGCCGCCGGAGAATTCGTGAGGATAGCGCTCCATCTGGTCAGCGGAGAGGCCGACACGTTCGAACAGGGCGGCAATCTGGGCGTGCCGTTGCTCCTTGTCGCCGATACCGTGGATCAGCAGAGGCTCGGCCACGAGATCGCCCACTCGCATGCGTGGGTCTAGGGACGCGAAGGGATCCTGGAAGATCATCTGCACATTGCGGCGTACAGCCTTGCGCTCCTTGCGACTGAGCGTCGACAGGTCCTGACCGCCGATTGAAATGCTGCCGGTGTAGGGTACCAGCCCGGCGATCGCCTTGGCCGTCGTCGACTTGCCGCAGCCGGATTCGCCGACCAGCGACAGGGTTTCGTGTGGCGCGATCGAGAAGCTGACGCCTTCGACCGCGTGCACTCTGCGGTCGACGCGGCCGAAGAAGCCGCCGCGCAGGTCGAAGCGGACGTGAAGATCGCTGACATCTACAAGCTCGGCCGGCATTTTAGCGGCATCTTGTCGGTCTTCGGCCGTCCGTTCGCCGCCGATGCGCGGCACCGCCGCCAGAAGCTCGCGCGTATAGTCAGCTTGCGGGCGGGTGAAAATGTCGGCCGCTCTGCCCTGCTCGACCATCCGGCCATCGCGCATGATAATGACACGGTCCGCCATCTCGGCGACGACGCCCATGTCGTGCGTAATTAGGATAACGCTGGTGCCGTGCTCGCGCTGCAGGTCCCGCAGCAGCTCCAGCACCTCGCCCTGAACCGTGACGTCGAGAGCGGTGGTCGGTTCATCGGCGATCAGCACGTCCGGGTTCAGGGCCAAAGCCATGGCAATCATCACGCGCTGCCGCATGCCGCCTGAGAGCTCGTGCGGATATTGCTCGAGCCGCCGTTCCGCATCCGGAATTCGCACTGCCTTCAGCGCCTCGAGCGCCCTCAGCCGCGAGTTGGAGCGCGACAGCGAGGTGTGGGCCTCGATCGCTTCTGTGAGCTGCCGTCCGACGGAAAGAACCGGATTGAGCGACGTCATCGGCTCCTGAAAGATCATGGCAATGCGGTCGCCTCGGATGCGGCGCATGCGGCTCTCACTGAGCGCCGCGAGATCCTGATCGCCGAGTTGGATGGAGCCTGATCTGATGCGTGCCGCCGGCTGCGGCAGCAAGCCCATGATGGCCAGCGCCGTCATCGACTTGCCGGAACCGGACTCGCCAGCAATGCAAAGCGTCTCGCCGCGCATCAGGCCGAATGTCAGGCCGGAAACGACGTCGCGATCGCCCTCATCGCCACGCACGGCGACGGTCAGACCTGAGACGCTGAGAACCGGCCTGACAGAGCCACTCTCCGCGGCGGTCTGCCCGGGTGGTTTGGTGTCCTCCGCCACCTTCATTCGAAAACGCAGCGGGGAAAGTAGAAGGAAACCACCCAATTGGGCATGTCGACGATCTCACTGATGCGCAGGTCGCCGCAAACCGACACGAGCATATAGGCGTCTACCGGATCCATGCCGTAGCGGCCGGAGAGCAGGTCGACCATCTGGGAGACGGCGCTCTTGGCGCCGTCCATCAGATCCGGCCCGATGCCGGTTGTCACCTCGTAGCCCTTGGCGTCGAGATGCCGCGACACCGGACCCGGCGTCGTGAAACGAGGGGTTCGCAGCCGGGCATCCTTGACCAGATCGAGTGTCAGCACGGCGTTCATCGGGCTCTCGATCGCCGTGCCGCAGACCTCGCCGTCGCCCTGCGCGGCGTGTGTGTCGCCGACCGAGAACAACGCTCCCGGAACCTCCACGGGAAGGTAGAGAACCGTGCCGGCAGCGAGATCGCGAATGTCCAGATTGCCGCCCATGCGGCGCGGCGGGATCACCGAATGCAGGCCCGGCTCAGCCGGGGCGTTGCCGATGGTGCCGGCGAAGGGCTTGAGCGGCACCCGGCCGCTCTTGCCGAACAGCGCCGGTTGGAGCGAGACGGCGTCGTACTTCCAGAGGTTCAGCGCCGGCTGAGTGAAGTCATCCGTCAACAGACCGAACCCCGGGATGTTCGCGGTCCAGCCGAAGCCGGACGGCTTGAACGCCTCGATGGTGATCTTCAGGGCATCGCCCGGCTCCGCCCCGTCGACATAGATCGGCCCAGTAACCGGATTCACCTTGGCGAAGTCGAGCAGAGCAACGTCGTCGACAGTGCTCTCCATCGTCAGCTGGCCGCCCGACGAATCGAGGCACTCGAACTCGATCGTCGACCCGGGCGCCACCCGTTCGGCCGGGACAAAGGAATTATCCCAGCCGAAATGATGGTGGCGCCCGTGGATGGTGTAGTCGCAGTTATTGCACATCGGTCACATACACATTGTCGTAGTTGATCGGGATATGGACCGGGTCGACATAGAGGTTGTCAGCGCCGCCCATGCGGGTGGATTTCATGGTGAAACGCTGCTCGTTGAACACCGGCGCCCAGGGCGCGTCGTCCATGATCTTGCCGTAGATCGCACTCCACATCTTGGCGCGTTCGCCGGCCTTGGCCGGGTCGACGACCGAGTCGGCCTCCGCCGCCTTGCTGTCGAGATCCTTGTTGCAATACCACGACCAATTCCAGCCGCCGGGAACGGCACCGGCGCAGCCGAGGATCGGTCCGTAGAAGTTGGACGGATCGGGGAAGTCGGCGATCCAGGCCATGCCGCCGGACCAGATCATCGGCGCACCGGCTTTGTCGCCGCCGGCGGCGATGACGTTGGCCTGGGCCAGCGCCTGGATGCTGGCCTTGATGCCGACCGCCGCCAGATCCTGCTGGATCGCCTGGGCAATGCGCGGGTTGGGGTCGGTATTCATGGCAAACAGCTGCGTGTCGAAGCCGTCGGGGTGGCCGGCCTCGGCAAGCAGCGCCTTGGCCTGTGCCACGTCATAGGGATAGCCCTTGAACGTCTTGTCATAGCCGGGCATCGACGGTGGCAGCGGCTGGTTCGCGGGCACCGCGCGGTTGTTGATCAGCTGGACGATGCGCTCCTTGTTAATCGCCATGTTGACCGCTTGCCGTACCTTCACATTGTCGAAGGGCGCCATGGTGGTGTTCATGGTGATGTAGCCGGTGTGCAGCTGGCCGCCCTCGACGACGCGGGCCTTCTGCTCGGGATCGGCCATCACCTCCTGGAATTTGGCCGGCGGAATGCCGTCGCCGGGAACGTCGATCTCGCCCTTTTGCAGGCGCAGCAGCGCCACGATCGGCTCCTGGCCGATCTCGAAGGTGATCTTGTCGAGATGCGGCAGGCCCTTGTGCCAGTAATCCGGGTTGCGCTCGAAGACCACACGCTGGCCAAGCGTCCATTCGGCGAGCTTGAAGGCGCCGGTGCCGACCGGATGCTTGCCAAAATCCGCGCCGTATTTCTCGACCTCCTCCTTCGGCACGACATGCGAGAAGTTGATGGCCATGACATGCAGGAAGGTAGCGTCGGGCCGGGTCAGTTCAAACTTGATCGTGTAGGGATCGACGACGGTGATGCCCGCCAGGCTTTCCGCCTTGCCGGCGGCGATATCGTCATAGCCCTTGATCGAGCCGAAGAAGCCGGCGCCGGGGCTCTGGGTCTTTGGATTGGTGACCCGGTCGAGCGAATATTTCACGTCGTCGGCCGTCATCTCGCGGCCATTGTGGAACTTCACTCCGTGGCGCAGCTTGAACGTGAAGGTCTTGCCGTCGGGCGCAATCTCGTAGCTCTCGGCGAGGTCGGGCCGCAGGTTGGTGGTGCCCGGCTCGTAGTCCATCAGCCCGTCGAACAGGCTCTTGATCATCGACCAGTTCTGCCAGTCATAGCCGATGGCTGGATCGAGCGTGGCGACGTCGTCCTTGTAGGTGATGGTGATCGCGCCGCCCTGCTTGGCATTCGGATCGACGGCATCTTCGGCGCGCACGCTTGTCATGCCAAGCAGCACCAGCGCAAGCGCCGATGCCGTCACGGTCGATATCAAATAGTTTCTCATGTCATGTTCCCTTTCTCTGGTTTTCTTGGTTTTCATCTGAGCTTGATGCGTGGATCGATGAACGGTGCGACGGTGTCGGCCAGGAGATTGCCGAGCACGATGGCGAAGGCCGAAACCAGGGTGACCCCCATGATGATCGGAATGTCGATGCGCTGGATGGCCTGCCAGGCAAGCTGGCCGATACCTGGCCAGCCGAACACGCTTTCGACGACCACGATGCCGCCCATGAAGATGCCGATGTCGATGCCGATCATGGCGATGACCGGGAGGATGGCGTTGGGCAGCGCGTGGCGAAAGATGATGGCGCTGCGCGCAAGGCCCTTGGCACGCGCGGTGCGCACGTAATCCTGGCGCAGCACGTCGATCATCGACGAGCGCATCATGCGTGCGTACCAGCCGGCGCCGAGAATTCCCATGGTCAGTGACGGCAGCACCAGATGCCGCCAGGTGCCGTAGCCGCCGATCGGGAACCAGCTGAGCCGCACCGCGAACACATAAAGCAGCAGCAAACCGACGACGAATTGCGGCGCCGAAACGCCGACGAAGGAGGCGACCATCAGCGACTGGTCGGTGGCGGTGCCACGCTTGACGGCCGCGATGAGGCCCATCGTCAGGCCGATCACGACCTCGCAAGCGATAGCACCGACCATCAGTAGCAGGCTTGCCGGCAGCCGTGAAATGATGAGCTCAGTCACCTCGGAACGCTGGATGTAGGAGCGCCCGAGATCACCGCTGAGCAGCCTGGTCAGGTAGTGCCAGTACTGGACGACAAAGGGCTGGTCGAGGCCGAGCTGCCGGCGGATGTTCTCGACCGTCTCGGGCGTGGCGCTGCGGCCGGCGATCTGGCGGACGGGATCGGCGGGCAGCAGATAGAGCAGTGCAAAGGTGATCAGAGAGACGCCGAGCAAGATGAGCACGGACTGGACAACGCGGCGGCCGAGATAGGCGATCATGCCCGGCCCCTTTGCGTCGGATCGAGGATGTCGCGCAGCGCATCACCGACGAGGTTGAAGGCCAGCGCCAGCGCCAGGATCGCCGTACCCGGAAAGAAGACCAGCCAGGGCGCTGCCTGGAAGTACGTCTGGTTTTCGAAAATGATGTTGCCCCAGGATGCGGTCGGCGGCTGCACGCCGATGCCGAGATAGCTGAGCGTCGCTTCCAGAAGCACCGTGGTCGAGATGCCGAGCGTGCCCCAGACGATGATCGTCGGCACCAGGTGCGGCAGGATATGGCGAAACAGGATGCGTGGGGCGCTTGCCCCGATGGTACGCTCGGCGTCGATGAACTCGCGCTCGGAGAGCGAGCTTGTCTCGGTGTAGATGACCCGGGCGGTCTGTACCCAGTTCACCAGTGCGATCACCATGGCGACGATCCACAGGCTCGGCTGGAGCACTGCCGCCAGGCAGATGGCAAGCAGCAGCGCCGGGAAGGCCATCATCAAATCGGTGAAGCGCATAAGCGCACTGCCGATCCAGCCGCGGAAATAGCCGGCGGTGATGCCGATCAGCGTGCCAATCAGAAGCGCCACGCCATTGGCGACGATGCCGATGATCAGCGAGGTGCGCGCGCCGAAGAGAAGACGGGTCAGGAGGTCGCGGCCAAGCAGATCGGTGCCCAGCCAGAATTGGGCGCCCGGCGGCATTGGCGCGCCTTCAAGGGTGAGCCCGTCGAACATCTGCTCGTTGGGATCGTAGCCTGTCAGCCACGGTGCAAGGACGGCGCCGACCACGACGAGGGCAATGATCACCAGGCCGAGCAACGCCAGAGGCCGTTTTAGCAGACGTCGCCAGAGGCCAGCGTGCGGCTTGGCCGGCATGCGCCGGGTGGCGGAAAGCTCAGGCGCGATCGGATTGGTCATCGTCGCCTTCTTCTTGCGTCCTTGCCACGATCCGGCGTGCGGCTTCCTCGACGCTGATTTGCCAGCTCATCGCCAGTGAGCGGAGCTGCGCATAGGCGCGACCGTCCTCGGCGCCCTTCGATAAGACCTCCACCGCGCGCACGATGGTCTGGCGCTCGGCGACCCGCTGACGAAGCGAGGCGATCTCGCTGGCCAGAAGCTTGCGCGCCTCGAAACTCTGCCTTGCGATCAAAAGCGCGCTATAGACGCCGGCATTGCCGACCGGCTTCAGCAGCTGGGCATCAGCTTTGTGCGACAGTGCCCATTCAACGCGGCCCGGCGCCTCGGAGCCGATCAGCGCTATCAGTGGCATCGGTGCCTCGCCCGGCTTCCAAGGGAATTGCTCGTCAAAGCCGAGATCGACGTCGAAGAAAACGAAGTCTGCCGCCAAAGCTTCGGCCGGCAGTTCCGGCCAAAAGCCAATCGTCTCAAGGCCGATGGCCGACAATTGCCGCGTGATCGCCTGCACGATCGGATGTGGACGATGCAGGACAAAAGCCTTGGCGCCTCCGAGATTCGGGATGCGCGGCATCTTGCTCACGACACCACCCGCAGGCGCGGCTGCCCGAACGTCTCCGTCCGGTCATAGCGGGAAAGGTAGGGATCGGGTGCCACGCCCTTCGTCAGCGTGACCGTCTTGAACGATGTCCCTTCGATACGTCCGATCTGCACCGGCAAGGTAGCGTGCTGGGTTTGCGGATCGATAGCGATGTCGCCCAGCGGCGTTCGAAATGATGTTCCGGCAAAGACCTTGGGAAGGTCCATCCACTGTGCATCGGAGTTGCGGGTGAGTATCTCGGCGAGCGTGCGCACCGAGGCATAGGCAGCCGCCTCGAAGGATGAGGCAGGCATAACGGAAGACACCAAAGCCGCTCCGCGATCCGCTACCGAGATGTCGTGAAAATAGGGCCCAACGGAAAGATGGCCATCGCCGGCCCCGTTGAGCGCCGGCAATTCGCATTCCGTGAGATTGCAGGACAGGATCGGGCAACGCTCCGGCCTGAAATGCGGATCGCGCCGGCCAAGCTCGGCATAAGCGGCGATGAAGGCATAGGAAGAAGAGCCGATGAGATTGTTCAGAACGAAATCAGGTCTCGTCGCTTGGATCTCTGCGATCAGCCTCGCAACATCGACCTCGCCGAGCGGCAGATAGCGTTCCCCCAGCACCTTGCCGCCGGCGTCCGCAATCAGGTCGCGCGCCACGCGGTTGGTCTCCCAGCCCCAGATGTAGTTTGAACCGAGCAGGAAGCCGTCGGCGCCGAAACGAGGCACGACATAGGCAAGCAGCGGGACGAGATGCTGATTGGGGCAGGCGTGCGTGTAGACGACATGCTCGTTGGCTTCAAAGCCCTCGTAGGGGCAGGCGTACCAGAGCGTGCCGCCTGCCCTTTCCAGGATCGGAATGACCTCCTTGCGGCTCCACGAGGTGATGCAGCCAATGATGTGGCGCGCGCCGCTGTTGGCGAGAATGTCCGCGCAGCCGGTTGCATACCGATCGATGTTGCCCTGCGGGTCGCGCTCGACCGGGACGAATTCGAACGGGATCGCGGGATCGGTGTTGACGTCGGCAATGGCGTTTATCGCGCCCGCACGGCAGGATTCGGACAGCAGCCGGTAGTTGCCGGACCGCGAGTAGAGAATGCCGATCTCGATATGCGGTTTCAAACAAAGCCCCAAATGACAATGCCCCGCAGCCGCCGCCGCAAAGGGCGAGGCATACGAGGCATTCTTGCCGTCCGGCGACCAGAGCCGGTATTTGTCCTTACCGTATTACGCCGTCGCCCCTAGTCAAGAGCCGCCACGCGAAACTTTGGGCAGCCGCAATGACGGCGTGGAATGCGTGATCAAATCCATGTCCGCTGAGCCGCGCCGACAAACCCCGGTTCGCTATCATTCAAGGCAAGGACTTTAATATCGGTTTACCTGAATCTGCTAGCAGCTATGACGCCCGTTTTCGTCGGTTCAGCAAAGGGTCCACCTTGCAGCAGCATTTCACCTCTCCGCTCGGTCACCCGAGCGATCGCAACTGGCCGAGGTTGCACCGCTTCATGGGGGTCGAACTGGAGCTCACGCCCGATGTACTCGTGCCGAGAGAGGAAACGGAACTGCTTGGCCGAGAGGCCGAAGCCATGCTTCGCGAACGAGCAGGCGAAGCGATCCTGATCGACATGTGCTGCGGTAGTGGCAATCTGGCAATCGGGATCGCGAACGCTTGTCCGCGGGTTCGGGCATGGGCAGCGGACTTGACCGACAGCACGGTTGCGCTTGCCCGCCGCAACGTTGCACGTCTCGCCTTGCAAGACAGGATTACGATTCGGCAAGGCGACCTGTTTGCCGCGCTCGGGGGCGACGATCTAGAAGATGCCGTCGACATGATCGTGTGCAATCCGCCCTACATTTCGTCATCCCGCGTCGAGGGCGAAAGCGTGCACCTGCTGGAGAATGAACCCCGCGAGGCTTTCGATGGAGGCCCTTATGGCATTTCGATCCTTCAAAGGCTGGTCCGCGAGGCCGCAGCCTTCCTCAAGACGGGCGGATGGCTGTTGTTCGAGTTCGGGGAAGGCCAGGATCGCCAGGTAGCTGCCCTTTTGTCGAGAACGAAATCCTACGAACACCCGACGTTCGCCGCGACGGCCGATGGGACGCCTCGCGTCGCCATCGCCCGGAAACTCGGCGGGCTGGATTTCGGTGCCGGGAGCCGGGCTTGAGCCTCATTCGCGCCTTGGAGGGCGCCGACCTTCCGGCAGTCGCGAACATGTTCCAACGCGTGCTGCTGAGACAACGGACCGAAGCGCCGGCCTCTCTCGTCGAATACATGAGACGGTTCTATCTGGACGCGCCCGCTTGCGGAGGCGATCTCCGGTCGCTTGTCCATGTCAACGATGCCGGTCATGTCTCCGGGTTCGTCGGCGTTCACGTATTGCCGATGACGTTCAACGGCCGACAATTACGCGCTGCTGTCTGTAGCTCGCTGATGGTCGAGGACCGTGAGCGCGACCCGATGGCCGGCGCACGCTTGCTGAAAGCCTACCTGGACGGTCCGCAGGACATCTCCTTCAGCGAGACCGCCAATGATATTTCCGTGAAATTGTGGACCCGGCTGCGCGGCGTGGTCCTGCCGCAATACAGCCTTGACTGGGTACGCGTATTGCGCCCGGCGGCCTTCATGCTCAGCCTTTCCGCCAATCGCATGGCGCTTGCCAGAGTGCTCAATCCGCTGGCGCGTGCCGTCGACCGATTTTATTGCAGGCGAATGACGTCCAGCGAACGACGCTGGTCGGGCGTGGCGGTGGACGGGGCAGGCCACGGAGCCTTTCGGACCTCCGAAGTCGACAGCCACGCATTTGCCAAGCTCATCGAACCGTTTGCCACTCAATTCGCCCTGCGGCCGGACTGGACGGAAGGCCAACTCGACCACATCCTGACCGACGCGGCACAGAAGCCGGACCTGGGCGAGCTTGTCTACGTTTGCGTGACTTCGCCAGTCGGCACCAATGTCGGCGCTTTCGCCTATTACGCACGGAAGTATAAAATCGGTCGCGTGCTGCAGATCCTCGCCCTCCCCGGCCAGGCGGGCTCCGTGATAGACTGCCTGATCGATCATGCCGCCGCGCGCGGCGTCAGCGGCCTGCGCGGACGTATTCAACCTGCACTTCTGGAAGCGATGCTTGGACGACGCGTCGCTTTCCTGACCGTTGCCTCCACGGTGGTGCATTCACGTGATCCAGAGGTTCTGGACGCCATGAAGAACTCGCAAGTTTTCCTGAACGGGCTTGCGGGCGAGCAGTGGAGCCGGCTGATCGGTAGCCGCTTCACCTAAGGCGCTTTGGGACGTGGCCGGTCTCGAAGCAGGTCAGGTACCGAGTTCTTCGACTTCCTCGACGAGTCGCGGACGCATGTGCAGATAACGCGTCGCCTTGCGCTTGGCGACGATATCGGCCCAGACGCGTTCCACTTGGGAGGCGGCCAATCCCGCTGCCTGCCCCACCGCTTCTGCCGCCACGCCGTTGTTGAGACCGCAAAGGCAAAGGTCCATGCGGTCATAAGGAAGCGAGAAGTAGAACTCCTCCTGCGTCTGCGCCAGCGAGTAGGTATCGGTGGTCGGCGGCCGGTTCCGGATTTCTTCCGGAACACCGAGATGGGCCGCCAGCGCATAAACCTGTGTTTTATAGAGGTGGGCGATCGGCTTGACGTCCGCGGCGCCGTCACCGTTCTTCACGAAGAAACCCTGATCATATTCCAGCCGGTTCGGTGTTCCAAGAACGGCGAAGTTCAGACGATCGGCATGGTAGTATTCGATCTGCTTGCGGGTGCGCTGCTTCATATTGGTAGCGGCGACGACGCCGAGATAGACAGGCAACGGCATTCTCAGTTTCGTCTGCTTGCCTTCAGGATCCTGCACCACCAGCGACGAGATATTATAGCCTTGGCCCTCGAGCGCGTTCGCGATCACGATCTTCGAGGCCCAGCCTTCCCCGTATTCCGGGACCAATTCGCGGATGAAGGCGTCGCGACGCTTGTAGCAGCCCATTGCGCGCAAGGCCGCCCCGATATCTTCCGTAATAGCCTCGACACCGAAAGTGTCGGCGACGAGGCGGCCGAGCCGCAGACTTTCGGGATCGGAATCGCTTTCCGGCATGAACAGGCAAAGCACATTCCGGGGGCCGACGGCTCGTGCGGCCAACGCGACCGACACGCTCGAATCGATCCCGCCCGAAAGACCGAGCACAAGGCCCCGCTTGCGAAGCCCGCGCAACTGCTCGCGCAAGGCCGTTACGATACGGTCCGTTTCGGCGGCCAAATCGATCGCCAGAGCCTGCGCCAGAAAGATCCGCGCGTCCTCGGTTGGGCGAACATTCATTGCGCGGCCTCCATGGTTTCTGCCGCAAGCCGACGGCTGACCTTGCCGGTATCCGTCTTCGGCAGTTCGCGGCGGAACTCGATGACCTTGGGGATCATGAAGTCCTCAAGGTGACGTGCACAGTGACGAACGACATCCTTTTCGCTAAGCGCCGGGTCGGACCGTACGATGAGTGCGCCGATCGCATGCCCGAGCACAGGATCCGGCACACCGACAACCACTGCTTCCGCGATGCCCGGATGAGCGTGAAGCACGGCTTCCACTTCCTTGGGCGCCACCTTCTCTCCCCGCGACTTTATGATGTCGTCCTTGCGTCCGACGAAATAAAGAAAGCCGTCCTCATCGGTCCTGAACAGATCGCCGGTGTAGAGAACCTTCTCCCAAGGGTTCGGGCCTGGTCGCAGGGCTTGTTCCGTCGCAGCTTCGTTTCGCCAATAACCCTGCATGACGTGCGGCCCGCGAATGACCAACTCACCTGCTACGCCCGGCGGCACTCGTTGCCCGTGGTCGTCGACGACAAAGGCTTCGGTGTTTGGAATGGCTATTCCGACCGACCCCGGCCGACGGTCGAGCTCCTCGGGCGGCAGATAGGTGCAGCGCTTGCATTCCGTCAGGCCATACATCGAATAGAGCCTGACACCGGGAAAAAGGAACTGCAGGCGTTCTATGTGAGCCGGCGGCAAAGCAGCCGCCGTGTTGGAAATATAGCGAAGGCTGGGCAGGAAGCCCGGCGCCAGGTCACGCATCTGCAGGATCATCGCTGCCATCGTGGGCACGAGCGGAAGCCCGGTGACGCCTTCCTGGCGGATACGTTCAAAGACCGCCTGGGGAAAAGCGAAGGACTTCTCGAGCACGAGCGTGGCGCCGAGCCTGACAGCCATCAGCAACTGATAGAGACCGTAGTCGAAAGCGAGGGGCAGAACATTCAAGATGATGTCGTCTGGCGAGTTGCGCAGATAGGTGGCGATGGAGCCCGCCGCCGCATCGCAATTGCGGTGCGTCATCATCACGCCCTTGGGCCGGCCGGTCGAACCCGAGGTGTAGATCAACATCGCAAGATCGACGTCAATGCCGCGGTGGTCAATCTCCCTGGCTTGGAGCGTCAAGCAATCCGCCAGGGATGTGGCCCCTGCCGGGCATTGGTTATCGGCACCAACGGTGGAAGCCACGAAGATGCCGGTCTTGCCGGACGATCCGCACGCCTCGGCGACCACGGGCATCAGTTTTGCTTGCGTGAGGATCGCAGCTGTGTCGCAATCGGCGATGATGTAGGCCAGCTTTTCGGCCTTGGTGGATGCGTTGATCGGACTGAAAGTCGCGCCTGCTCTAAGAACTGCGAAAATCGAAACCGCAGCCTCCCAGCAATTGTCCATGAAGATCAGGACCCGGTCGTCGCGCCTGACGCCATTCATGAAAAGGGCCGCGGCCAGGCGGCTCGAAAGATCGTCTAGCTCTTCGTAGCACAGCCTTTTGTGCTCGGTGACCAATGCCGTTTTGGCTGGATGGGCAGCGGCCTTCGCAGCCAGAAGATGTTCGATCCGCACGGACGCTCCTCGCCGATGGCGCCTACGCTGCCAGCGCTTCTGCTTTCGCCTTGATGAAGGCGGAGATACGGTCAATCGAATCCAGATTGGCCGGTACGATGTCGGTATCGACCATCGCTATGCCGAAATTGTCCTCTATGAAAGCCACGAGCTCCAGCACGGCCGTCGAGTCGATGATGTCGTTCTCGATCAGTGATGCCGTGTCTGCAAGCTCGTAGGACGTGTCGCCGAACAGGAAGTTGTCGACGATAAAGGTTTTGACCTTGTCCTTGATTGTTACCATGATGTTTTCTTCCCTCGATTTCTCAGGCCGCTCGTGCTGCACCGACCTTTTGGCCGGTGAAAATCTTCTGCCACAGTTGCGTCGACAAAATGCCGACGAAGGCCGCATTGTCGCGGAATCCGGACGCTGGCTGCAAGCGGCATTTCTCGTGAAGGTTCGCCACCGCCTTGGCGTTGAATAGTCCGCCGGCGGCGATGCTCGCTTCGCTGAGCGAGTGGCGTACGTAGTCCAGTTCTCCGGCTCCAACAAAGGAGCGGGCTTCCGGAGCCCGGTAAGGCTGTTTGGTGCGCTCCCGGATGGCCGTCGGAAGCAGGTGCTTGGCAACTTTGCGCAGTATGTGTTTTTCCACCAATCCCTTCAGCTTCATTTCCGGCGGAAGTCTTCCGGCGAACTCCACCAAACGATGATCGAGGAAGGGGAAACGCCCTTCAATACCGTGCGCCATGGCCATCCGATCGCCCTGGCTAGAGAGGATGTAGCCCGGCAGGAGAAAGCGGGACTCGAGATATTGTGCCTGATGCAGCGGGTGCCACCGGGAAAATGCCTCAGGCAACCGGCTGGCCAGTTCCTCGGCTGCGTCATAGCCCTTCAACGTCGCACGCAGGTCACCCGAAAAGAACATCTTCGCCGCTGAGGTGGTCTTGAAGCGCGGCCGATGCGAGAACAGCGGATCGTCCAGGGCAGCGTTACCGGTGCCGAAGAACGCAGCCAGGTACTCCACGGACTGCTGTTGCAGACCCGGCAGATAGGGATAAAGCTTGCGGAACAGCTGTGGCCTGATGCGCGATGCCGGCTGTCGCCCGCAGAAACGGCGAACCCGCGCTTCCTTGAAGACATCATAGCCGGCAAAGACCTCGTCGGCGCCTTCGCCTGTCAGCACCACTTTCAAACCGGCCTGGCGAACGAGGCCGGACAATTGATAGAGGGGGGCCGGGGCGGTGCGGATGATCGGCCGCTCGGTAAAACGGATGACTTCGGGAAACACACCGGCGATATCGCCGGCACGGCAGGCGATGGTTCGATGCTGCGTGCCAAGTGCCGACGCCATTTCGGTCTGGAAGGCGCTTTCGTCATGCTCGGCGCTGTCGAACGTCACGGAAAATGTCTGCAGCTTAAGAGGAGTCATGCCGGCCGCGAGTGCCGAAACGAGAGATGAATCGAGCCCGCCCGAAAGGTAAGAACCGACCGGCACGTCGGCGCGCATGCGAAGCCTCACCGCGTCGGTCAAAAGGGCCTGCAGTTCTTCGGCTGCGTCATCCTCATTGGTGATCTTCGATGGCGCATCCCGATGCGGATAGTCCAGATGCCAGTATGGTTTGACCGTGACTTGCCCTTGCGTGGCGATCATCACGCTTGCCGGCTCCAGCTCGTGGATATTGCGGAAAGCCGTGCGTGGAGCGATCGGCGCCCACAGTGTAAAGATCTGGTCGAGTGCGATCGGATCGATTTCGGCCGAGACGCCGGGTACCTTCAGCAGGGCTTTTATCTCCGACGCAAAATAGAGCACCCCGTCCTTGCTGGTGTAGAACAGCGGCCGAACACCCATCCGGTCTCTTGCAAGCACCATCCGCCGACGCCGATTATCCCAAATCGCGAAGGCGAAATCACCGTTCAGGAGCGACAGGCAGTCTTCGCCCATCTCGTCATACAGGTGCAGGAGAACCTCTGTGTCGCTCGACGTGCGGAAGCGTCGGCCCTTGGCCAGCAGCCCTTGGCGCAGTTCGACGTAGTTGAAAATCTCGCCGTTGAACGCAATCGTCAAATCGCCGGTCTCGTCGGACATCGGCTGCTGGCCATCACCAATCCCAATCACCGACAACCGCGCATGCGCAAGCCCAGCCTCGCGCGCTACGAATTTCCCTTGCTCATCCGGTCCGCGATGGGCGATCGCGGACGTCATGCGCGCAAGCAAAGCTTCCGCATCCCGGACCGAACCGAAATAGCCCCCGAATCCACACATCCACACAGCTCATACTGAACAGCAAGCCACGGAACATAGCGTTCATAAACGCCTCAAAGGTTAATCGGATATTTTTCAGCGAGCATGTGGTTAACAGGAAGTTAGGACGATATGATGCTTTTGCGGACCGACTTGTGCCCCACTCTAGGTGTCACGCTTGATGGTGAGCTGCGGTCGCACGATCGCTATGGGCGACGTTCTTTATAGCTTCGCGCCGGATCAGTTGCGGATTGGGCCGAAGCCAGTGACATCGGTTCACGTCGAGATAGAGACGTCACCGCAAGCAGTGCAAATTACTGCTTCGAGTACGGTCGGTACCAATCGACAAACTTCTTCAGCCCGTCCTCTATCGAAACGCTCGGCCTGAAGCCGAAATCCCGCTCCAGCGCGGTCATGTCGGCAAAGGTCTGCTCGACGTCGCTCGCCTGCATCGGCTCGTTTTGCCGGATTGCCTTGACCTCGAGCAGCCTTTCCAGAATGTCGATGAAGTCGCCCAGCCGCACCGGCCGGTTGTTGCCGACATTGTAAAGCCTGTTCGGCGGAACGTCAGCCGCCGGCGGCTTGTCGAGCACGGCGACAACTGCCTTCACGACATCGTCTATGTAGGTGAAATCGCGCCACATTTCGCCATTGTTGAAGACCCGGATCGGCTTGCCCTCGAGCATCGCCTGGGTGAACATCCAATAGGCCATATCGGGGCGGCCCCAAGGACCGTAGACCGTGAAAAACCGCAAGCCGGTCTGCGGTATGCCGAACAGATGGGCGTAGGTGTGGCTCATCAGTTCATCGGTTTTCTTGGTGGCGGCGTAAAGCGAAACGGGCTTGTCGACCTGATCGGCTTCGCTGAACGGCACGCTGCGGTTGCCGCCGTAGACGGAACTCGACGAGGCATAGACCAGATGCTCGAATGCCGGTTCGGCGCGACAGAATTCGAGCACTTCGAGGTGGCCCATGACGTTGGAGCGGATATAGAGCCGCGGATTGTTGAGTGAGTGACGCACGCCCGCCTGCGCGGCGAGATGGATGATCCTGACTATGCCTTGCCCGGCCAAAGCGGCCGCAAGCGCGCCCTGTTCGGCAATGTCGATCTGGTGAAACGAGAAATCCTTGTGAGGCAGAAGACGGGCAAGCCGCCCCTTTTTGAGCGCCAGGTCGTAATAGTCGTTCATGTTGTCGACGCCGACGACCGCTTCTCCCCGGTCCAGCAGATGGTGGCAAACGTGACTGCCGATGAACCCCGCGGCTCCGGTGACAAGTATAGGCAACAGGCTTCTCCACGCGCATAGCCGGCCGGTGTCTGGAGAGGCAGATCCAGCCCATTTCGTCGTGCTATAGTCGAAAGCCGAGGTGGAGACCACCACTAAGCTGAAGCGTCAGCTTGCCTCGCGCATGGCCTCAGCAGCCTGCAAGTCGACCGAGACCAGTTGGCTGACGCCTTGCTCGGCCATGGTCACCCCGAACAGCCGGTCCATGCGCGCCATGGTGATCGGGTTGTGTGTGATGATGACGAAGCGCGTTTCGGTGGTTGCGGCCATTTCGTCCATCAGATTGCAGAAACGTTCGACATTATGGTCGTCGAGCGGCGCGTCGACTTCGTCAAGCACGCAGATCGGCGCCGGGTTGGTCAGGAACACGGCGAAAATCAGCGACATCGCCGTCAACGCCTGCTCACCGCCGGACAGCAGCGTCATCGTCTGCGGCTTCTTGCCGGGCGGACGCGCCAGGATCTCGAGCCCTGCTTCGAGCGGATCGTCGGACTCGATCAGTTGCAGCTCGGCGGTGCCGCCGCCGAACAAATGCGAAAACAGCCGTTGAAAATGGCCGTTGACCACCTCGAAGGCGGCGAGCAGCCGCTCGCGGCCTTCACGGTTCAGGCTGTGGATCGCCTGCCGCAGCTTGCGGATCGCCTCGATGATATCGTCGCGCTCGGAAACGATGGTCTCCAGCCGATCCGACAGTTCCTTCTGCTCTTCCTCGGCGCGCAGATTGACGGCGCCGAGCCGTTCGCGCTCGATCTTCAGCCGGTCGAGCTGACGCTCGATCTCGGCCATTTCGGGCATCGGGCTGTCGGCCTCGAGGCCGGTGTGGCGGATCACCAGGTGCGGCGGCGTGTTCAGCGTTTCCTGGATGCGCGCCTCGACCTCCAGCCGCCGCTCGTCGGCGGCGGTCAGCCGCTCTTCGGCGCGAACGCGGGATTCCCGCGCCTCGGCCAGCGACTGGATGGCTGATGTCGCAGCCTTGTCCAGCACGGACTGCCGGTTCTCGGCTTCCTGCAAACGGTCGCCCGCCGCCTTGCGCAAGCTTTCGGCCTCGGCGAGCTGCGACAGCAAGGCGCGCCGCTTGGCGTCGATCTCGTCGGGTGCGTCGGCCAGCCTTTCGCGCTCGGCCTCGGCCTCGGCCTTGCGTTCGCCGAGCGCTGCGATCTGTGTCGACGCGTTTTCGGCGCGCTCCACCCAGTTGCGCCGTTCCGCTCCGATGGCATCGAGGCGGCGCGCACGTGCCTCGGCCTCTCGCTTCAGGCCTTCATGGACGGCGCGCGCATCGGCAAGGGCGGCGCGGTCGCGGGCAACGTTAGCGGCCGACTGCTCAAGCTGCAATTGCAGATCGCCGAGATCGGGAGCGTCTTGCAGCAGCATTTCCGCGTCGACCAACGCCGCCGCCGTTTCCTCATGGCTGTCGACGATACGGGCGCGCGCCTCGTCAAGTGCTGCACGGCGGCTCGACAGCTCGCCGCCGGCCTTTTCGGCCTCGGCCAGCACATTGCGGGCAGCGTCCAGCCCGTGCTGGGCGTCGCGCCCGGCCTGTCGGGCGTTGCGTTCGGCCTCGCTCGCGTGGGCAAGCGCCTGCGCGGCCTGGGCAAGAGCCTGTTCGGCTTCGCGCAGGATGCGCGTGGCATGGACTGCTTCGGCGTCGAGTTCGGCCAGCCGGTTTTTCTGCGCCAGCCGCTGCGCGGCGGCGGTCGGCGCATCGGCGCTGGCGGTGAAACCATCCCAGCGCCAGAGCGCACCTTCGCGGCTGACCAATCGTTGGCCGGGAGCAAGCAGCGTCTGCAGCCTTCTTCCGTCGGCGGCTTCGACAATGCCGATCTGGGCCAGCCGGCGGGCCAGCTGCGCCGGCGCGCGCACCACGCTGGCGAGGCTCTTTATGCCTTCGGGCAAAGCGGCGTCGCCGGGCTGGATTTCGCTCTGGCCCCAATGCACCGGCGCGCTGCGGTCGAGCGGCACGTCGAGATCTTCGCCAAGCGCGGCACCCAGCGCCGTCTCGTAGCCACGCTCGACGCTGATCTGCTCCAGCACCGAGGGAAACAAGTCGCCGCTCGCAGCGTTCAGGATCTTGGCAAGCGTGCGGGCCTCGGTTTCGATCCGAGCCAGCTCGGCCTTTGCGTCCTGAACTGGTGGGCGGGCCGCACTTTCGCCCGCGCGTGCCTCGGCGACAGCCTGTTCGGCGGCAATCGCGGCTGCCTCGGCCTCTTCGAGCAGCGCCAGCGCCTGTTCGACCAGAAGCCGCTTCTCGGCGGGATCGGGCAGGCCGGCGACCCTGGAGACGATCTCGGACAGTTCGCGGTCGACATCGGCAAGCTGGCGGGCAAAGCGGTCGCGGCGCTCAGCGGTGTCGCGCAGCGTCCGTT